>DLGS01000426.1 GCA_002482815.1 Bacteroidetes bacterium UBA7688 | reverse complement strand
ACTGAAACCACGGCCTTCGCTGCTTCCACCACTCCGTCCGCCGCCACTGCGACCGCCATAAGAAGAAGCACCATTATTGCCACCACGGTATCCGCCGCCGCCGCCACTTGGACGACCGCCACCGCCACCACGGTTGCTTTGTTCAGCATCTTCCACACGCACTTTGCGGGTCTGGTATTTTTTGCTCGATAATGAAGTCTGAATAAAATCCGCTGCTTCTGCACGAACATTAAAGAAGCTGCTCATATCGCGTACTGTTACGCGCTCGATCATATTCTTTTCTACGTCTGTGCTCTCGTGAATGAAATTGATTAGTTTTTCTGTATTCAAACCGTCTTTTTCACCCAGGTTGATGAAGAAACGTTTCCATCCCACACCTGCAGATGCAGGGCCACGTTGCTCTTTACCTGCACCGAATCCGGCGTTCAGGTCATTGCTTTCGCTATAGCTGTCCATCGTGTCTTTCAACTGCAACCAGATTAATCGACGAATCAATTCATCTTTTCCGATTTCGTCAAAACGCTCATGGATAATTTCCTGATACGTTTCTGCAAAGTCTGCTTTAGGTTCTGTCGTAGCAATCTGATCAAGGAAGAAGAACAGTTTTTTGCGTACTACATCTCCACCTTCAGGAATATCAGTCTTATTAAAACGTTGCTTTACGATACGCTCAATATTGCGGATGTTTGAAATTTCGCGTGGTGTAACAATAGACATACAAATACCGGATTTACCGGCACGGGCAGTACGTCCGCTTCTGTGCGTGTACACCTCAGGATCATCAGGTAATTCGTAGTTGATAACGTGTGTAATATCGTTTACGTCAATACCGCGTGCGGCAACGTCTGTTGCTACAATCGCCTGTAATTGTTTGCTTTTGAAACGGTCCATCACTTTGCTACGCATTTTCTGGTCCATATCGCCATGCAGCGGACTAACATGATAGCCTTGTTTCATCAGCTTTTCAGCGATTTCCTGGCAGTCATTTTTAGTACGGGTGAAGATGATACCATAGATACCCGGTGCAAAATCCAGCAAACGTTGCAAAGTTTCGAAACGGTTGTGGTGATTGGTTACATAGTATTGGTGATCGATATTTTCGTTGGTAGAATTGGCAACAGTCACCGAAAGTTCCTGCCACTCTTTCATAAAACGTTTAGCGATACCACGCACTTCATTACTCATGGTTGCAGAGAACAACCAGGTGTGTTCGCGCGCAGGAGTAGTTTTCAGGATAACGTCAATATCTTCACGGAAACCCATGTTCAGCATTTCATCAGCCTCATCCAGCACGACGAATTTAACCTCATCAAGGTTTAATGCTTTGCGCTCCAATAAGTCCATCAGACGGCCCGGAGTTGCTACAATTACCTGTGGCTTCGACTTGATTTCGCGGATCTGACCCATAATAGGCACACCTCCGTACACCGCCGCGGATTGGAATCCGTCGATGTATTGTCCGTATTTGGCAAATTCGTTTTGAATTTGCATACATAGTTCGCGCGTAGGGCTTAAAACTAATGCTTGTACATGCTTTACGCTTGTATCGATGTAGTGCAATAGTGGAAGTCCAAATGCTGCTGTTTTACCGGTGCCTGTTTGAGCCAGGCCAATGATATCAGAAGGTTGAGATAAAAGTATTGGAATTACTTTTTGTTGGATTGGAGTAGGCGTTTCGAAGCCCATATCCGTTACTGCACGTGTCAGTTCTTCCCGCATCGGGAAGTCAGAGAATAAATTCATTATATTAAGAACTTGTAATTAAGCCGCGAAGGTACGATTTTTAATCTACTAATTCGTTAAATAATAAGTAATGTATAATTGACATCTATATCAGGTACCCGGCCATTTGATTTTTACCGCAGATAGTTTGTCCGTTTCCAGGCGAATTTCCGGACATACCTGAAAGGCATTTTTTATATAAAATTGCATTGGTGAATGGTAAGGTTCGCCATTCATTTTCTTATAATCAGGATGGTCAGTCACCCAGCCGTTCAGGATAGAATTGAGAATTTTCAATTCATCAAGTAACCGGGTTCCCAAACCAGTTCTTTGAGCGGTGTTATGTATAATTATTGCAAACCAGCACTCCCCTTCCCGCTCGAAAGAAAATGCCCAGCCGCACAAATCTCCATGCTGATTAATTGCGAGCAAATGTGTTGGCTGATGCAAAACACGAAGGTAATTTTCAAAATCCTGCAAGGCGTGGAAGGCCAGCTGAGCGGGATATTCAGCATTCCACAATTCAAAAACGGATTCCTTTTGTGCAGCGTTCAGGCTGGCGCTTGCCATTATTTTCATTGGCACTTATTGTAAAAGGTAAAAATCATACGCAGCTTTTGCTATTTGTGCAATAATACTTTCTGTCGTATCAAAATCTTCCTTTGCATCTGACACAAAAACGGTAATAGCCAGATGCCTGCCGTCGGGCAGGGTGATGATTCCCACATCGTTTGTAGCACCAATCAAACCTTTGCCATTGTCACCTGAAGAACCTGTCTTATGCGCCACAACAGTCATTGCCGGCAATAGTCCTTTTAATCTTTTGGGACTGTTAGCAGAATTTACCATCAGTTTCATCAAAAAGTCAGTACTGCTTTTCGACAAATATTTTCCTTTACAGAACGCTTCCAGCAAAGCAACCATCTCGGCAGGCTCCGCCCAGTTTGTATACTGCGCAGTCCATTTCTGATGCATCTCACGTTCGGTAGCCACCATCTGAATTTTGGAGAAACCAATACTATGAATGTACTCGTTTGCTTTTGCCGGTCCACCGAGTAAACGAAACAAAATATCGCAGGCATTATTATCGCTTTGCGAAACAGCGTATTCCAATAATTCTCCCAGGCTCAGGTCTACATTTCCATTCGGATATTTCTTGTACATCGGGCTCCACGTATCTTTATCCATATCCTTTTTATTGATATGCACTTTCTGATCCAGGCTCATTTTTCCTTCATCCACCTGGTGAAGGACAGCCATCGCCAAAGGAAATTTATAAACACTTTGCATGGGATAATGGTGCGCATTATTTACACTGAGTGTATCACCGGTTTCGATACATTTAATGGCAATGCCTATGGTAGCTTTATAAGGTTTAATAAATGTTGTAAGCTGGCTGCGCAAATCTTTAACCTGGGCCTGGACTGTAGCGGTAGATACCACAATAAATACAAATGAGAAAAACCTAAGGACTTGCTTCATTACCTTCTTATTTTTTTAAATTAATTAAATAACCAACGGTTAAGCCTAAATAGGCTAAGGTTTGTATTTGGCTCATTGCCGCAGTATTTGTGTTTGTCACTTTTATTGCCTGATTATTCAACTGTTTTTGTAATATCAATTTACAAAAGACACCGTTTTTTAATTCAATACCCGTTTGCAATTGAATTCCATACTCTAAAGGTCGCAAATCATAGACACCTGGTTTATTACCAAAAAGAACTTTTTCACTTTTCTGACTATTTTGATCCAAACTTTTCTTCTGACCATTAACACCCAAACTTATATAAGGTCCAAAACCGGCATAAAAATGATCTTTTTTAAGTGACGATTTGGTAGTCGTCAAAATCAGTGGTATTTCAATACTTGAAAAAGATATAATTTTAGTTTGAGAATTTTGGGTTGGATAATCATTAATCCCTTTTGTTTTATAAAATAGTCCGGAATTGAACTTCATAGAATTACCAAAACTAAAATTGACTGGAATTCCAAATCTTGCATTAATTCGTTGTTTAGTAATTTTATTTACATAACTATTGATAAAAGAAATTTTTTCAGAAGAATAGCTGGCACCCGCCTCAACACCAATTTGAAGCGATTGCGCAGTTGAGAAAAAAGGGATACAGGTGACTAAGCACACAATCAAAATTTTGAGTTTCATATCTATTAATTTAGGCTACCAAAATCTTTACCTGCTGTGCCTGAGAATAAACACAAGAAGGTTAATATTTCCAACTTCAATTGCATGGTGAAATCTTATTTTATGAATTGGACTAACTATACAGTATCGACATCAAAGATAATCTGCAGTGCCGAAAAGCCACGCTTTGAAGCGGTCAGCATCCGTTGTTGCTTTAAAGCGTCTTTCACTTGGCGAAGGATGGTATTTTCCCTCGGACATTTAATCCATACTTCCTGAACAAACTGATTACGCACACGGGCAACCGACGCCGGCAATGGCCCTTGCACAGTAATGCCTTCAATTTGTAATAAAGGCTGGGCCATTTCTGTCGCACCGTCGATTGCTTTCTGCTCTTCGCGATGACGGCAAATAATTTTGATAATCCTGGAAAAAGGCGGGTAATTGAATTGCTGACGATATCCGATTTCATTGATATAAAAACTGCGCGTATCGTGTTGCTTTACCCATTGCAACACCGGATGCTGCAGGTTGTAAGTCTGCACCAGCACCTGCCCTTCACCATCCACTCGCCCTGCCCGTCCGCTTACCTGCGACATCAATTGAAACGCACGTTCATTCACCCTGAAATCCGGATAGCTAAGCAAACTATCTGCACTGAGAATTCCCACCAGGGAAACATTAGGGAAATCCAAACCCTTTACCACCATTTGTGTGCCCACCAAGATATCAATCTGATGCTTGTGCAATTTATCCAGCAACTGCGCAAACTGTTGTTTTCCACGCGTGCTGTCAGTATCCATCCGGGCTATTCTTGCCTTCGGAAAAACCTGTTGTACTTCTTCTTCAATTTTCTGTGTACCAAAAGTCTTGCTCACAATATCCACACTGCCACATTTGAGACAATGATGCTGCACACGAACTTTCATGCCACAATAATGACAATGTAATTTGTCTGTGCTTTTGTGATACGTAAGGGCAACAGAACAATTGCTGCATTGCGGCACCCAGCCACAGCTGCGGCACATCTGGAAAGGACTGTAACCCCTTTTATTCTGAAACAAAATAACCTGCTTACCCTTATATAAAGCAGCGTTCATTGCTTCTATAAGCTCCGGAGTCAGCATCCGCACATTTTGCTTATACATTTTATCCAGCGATCGGGCATCAATCAATTGCACTTCGGGCATCTTTACTCCCTGAAATCTTTCACTCAATAAAGCAAATCCATACTTATGCATTTGCACATTGTACAGGCTTTCAACCGAAGGTGTTGCTGAGCCAAGCAGAACTTTTGCATTGTACAATTTTGCAAGATAAATGGCTGCATCCCTGGCGTGAAATCTTGGTGATGGATCCTGTTGCTTGTAGGATGCATCGTGCTCTTCATCCACTACCACTATTCCTAAACTATTATAGGGCAGCCATAATGCGGAGCGGGTGCCCACCACAACTTTATAGGTATTCCGGCGAACTTTTTCCCAGATTTCGATACGTTCATTGTGCGAAAAACGACTGTGATAAACACCCATTTCTTCACCAAAATAAGCATGTAACCGACTTACTAATTGTGTCGTCAATCCAATTTCCGGTAATAAGAAAATTGCCTGCTTGCCTTGTTCAATACAGTCTTTAATCAGTTTAATATATAGCAAGGTTTTCCCGGAACCGGTAACACCCTGAATCAGGCAGACATCCTTTTCTTCAAAAGAATGCCTGACAGTCTCTATCGCTTTTGTTTGCGCTTCTGTCAGCTCTATAGGACCTGCTTTTTCGCTGGCGACATAATTCAAGCGGTCTGCATCGCGCTCTTCTACTTTTAAAATTCCTTTTTCTATTAAGGGTTTTAATTGAGCGGTTGTGGCTTTTGTATAATCCAATAATTCTGCCCGCAATACAAAACCGTTTTGTTTGGACAAACTAAGAAAGCCCATCATTAATTTTTGCTGCACCAAAGACTTCTGCAGCTTGTCGAACAATTGATGCAGTATCGATTCGTCCTTATATTCTTCAGCCAGAAACAGCACTTTCTCCCGACGAGGTCTGTACGTTGGTTCCAGGCCTTCATTCAGGTAAACCACTTCATTTTCTATCAATTCATTGATTACCTGCGGTAAAAAAGATGGCCCCACAATCTGGCGGAGTTCACTGATGGTCAGCTCCTTTTTGAGCAACAAATTTTCAACTGCAAGAAATGCCTGATTGCTCCAGGCGATACTATCATGATGAGGCTTATCCGCCCATTCCAGGCGCGTTTCGCTCATCAGTTTAAGATGTGCAGGTAAGGCAGCGTTCATCACTTCACCCGGAGATGCGATATAATATTTTTCAATCCAGTCCCAAAACTTAAGTTGCCATTCATTGACGACAGGAGATTGATCCAGTATGCTTCTGATAGGCTTTACTTCGTAAGAATCAGGTTTATTATTGTGTAGATGCTGAACAATACCCGCGAAAAATTTATTGCCTTTCAATGCAACTTCCACCCTCATGCCTATTTCTATTTTACCCTGAAAATCCAATGGCACACCATAGGTAAGTGTCTGTGGTAAATTGAGGGGTAAAATTATTTCAGCGAAACGAAAATGGGAATCCATCATTGAACTGCAAGTTACTGATTTGCCTAAATGGTTTGCGTTAATTCAAGATTTTAACGACGAGTTTTTTTATAAAAACGGCAGCCGGAAAAACCGGCTGCCATTTACTTAATCAAATAAAATTATTTACCTAATTCTTCAGTATTTTTTTGGAAATCATATGTGTTTCTGAAGTCAGAACAATCGTGTAAATACCATTTGGGAATGCTGAAAAATCAAATTCTGTCTGCGCATTCACCTTGCCATATTTGAGCGTAGAAACTACACTTCCGCTTGCATTATAAATTTTAACCTCAGCTGCTTCATTAATGCTGATATTCAGTTTGGCAGTTTGTGAAACAGGGTTTGGATAAAAGAACACACCGGAATTATCCTTGTTCAGGGATTCGATCTTCAAACCTGAAGGAGCCACGGGGCTACGCCACACACCTCGTCCGTATGTAGAAATCAATACATGGTTTTCCACATTGTTCACTTCAATATCTGTGATAGTGGTATGAGGAATGTTATTGGAAAACAATTGCCAGTCGCTCAGCGAATCATTAATATAATAAACAGCATTCGCGGTAGCCAGGTATACCGTATTGTTTGGGCTGCTAGCCTGATGCACTATTGCATTCTTGGCGCCTGCAGGAAGACTGTATGTAATATTTTTCCAACTTGCACCACTATCGGTTGACTTGTAAACACTGGCATCTGAAATAGCGTAAATAATAGAGGGTGTGGTTCTGTTGAAGTCGAAATTTTTGATACCGCTCATTGGTAAAGTCGTGAATGGTGTCCATTTGAATGCCGGCGTACCGTCTGTCACATACAGCTTCTTCCCGTCAGAAAGCAAGACCTTGTAATCATTATAAGGATGCACCCGGATTTGAAGAATATTTGTTGAGAAAGAATCTGTATTAACGATATAAAAAGAATCTGTTAACAGCACATACATCTTCTTAAAACCCGCATAAATCAAACCACCATTGCTGGCTTCCAATGGGGTAATCCATTCTCCAGTTTCACCTTTAGGAGAGCGGGCAATATATTTACCTTTATCAGGCATTGTTATATCATGAGCATATAATGAGCCGCCAAACTGAATAAAGCCATAGTGAAAGTTGGGGTTTGCAGGGTCGATCGCAGCATCCATCCCATCTGCACCATGATAATTTACCCATTCATTGCCCGAATAGCTATAACCTCCGTTGTCCTGCAGACCTCCTGCTATTTGAGCTGAATCATTTTGTGCCACATCAAGCCTATAAAACTGGCTGATATTAAGCCCGTTTATTGTTTTATCAGCAAAGGTAAGTCCGTTGTTATCTGAAATATAAATGCCGCCATCTGAACCTACGTACAACTTATTGTTATAAAACTTCATATCGTGAATATCAGCATGAGTGTAGTTAGTTGTATCAGGTTTATTCCAGGAATTAATTTTCTTAATCGTCACACCGCCATCCACAGATTTCCAGACATCCATACAACCGGTAAAAATCATGTCCTCATCCTGATCGGAAACAGCCAAGGCTAAATCATAGTAAGCCTGACGACTGGAAGATGACCCATAAGAAAATATATCAGTCGTAGTATTCTGAGTAGTAAAACTCAAACCCGAATTTATTGTCCGGTATATGGCCCTGAAACTGTTGTCTGAATTAGTAACCAGGGCGTACAAATAAGAAGTGTCTGCTTTTGTGACATCTATCATTGTCCTTCCGGAATTCAGGAAAGTATCAATCATATTGAAGGTTTCGCCCGCATTGGTGGATTTAAGAATTGAGCTTTTAGTGCCGACTCTTTCCAGCACAAAAACAGTATTTGGATTTTTAGGATTCAACCGGATTTCTTTACAGGCACTCGTTAATTTCCTTGTCCAGGTAGCACCGCCATCTATCGTTTTATACATACCATTACTTCCTACGACCCAGAGCATTTTCGAGTCTGTAGGGTTAATTAATATTTCTCCCGACAACGAAAACGGGGAATAAGGATAACTAAGCTTCGTCCACGAAAAACCACCGTCCAATGATTTATAAATACCACTTGTGTAAGAGTCAGAGCCATCTTCATCGCCTGTAGAAATGTATACAATATTAGAGTTTGCATAATCAACCGCTATACCGGAAATGCCAATTGTCGGCAGGGTGTCTGTAAGATTAATCCAGGAGGAACCATGATCAGTACTTTTCCATAAACCACCATTGGGGCT
>DLGS01000350.1:8091-9196 GCA_002482815.1 Bacteroidetes bacterium UBA7688 | reverse complement strand
CACGGATATTCGACCATCTCTTACCACCTTGAAATAAGGGCAGGCCAACGCTTACAGCTGCATAAGAATTTGGGAAATTGTTGAGGTAAAGTTTATTAAACTCATTATTCTGATAGTTGAGGTTATAAGCTCCGTTTAATGATGCTGAAGGCAGAAAGCTCCATTTATGATACTGAATGCTGGAACGCAGTAAATTCCTTTGCGTTTCCAGTAAACGAAATTCTACTCTGGTTGTATAGTCCGCTTGCTGAGTGGTATCAATTGCAATTTCATTTTCCATGGCAAGACTATCATAAATCACATTCAGTGCTCCATTCTCCGGATAGCCCATTAATGATTTGAGATATGCTACTTTTGCCTCAAGCAATGCTACAGCTCCGTTTCTTGTTGCTTTAATATTGTTCAGACTGATGGTTGCTCTTTTGTAATCTATTTTATCGGTAATACCGGCCTTATACTGATTGGTGGCATCTTTCAGACTTCGTTCATTTCGGGCGATATTTTCAGTCGCTACTTTTATTTGCTGCTTCGTTGCAAGAACATCATAAAAAGCTTTTGTGACATTGACCACAAGATCAATTTTATTGCTTTCTGTCGTTTGGCGGGATTGTAATTTTACATCATTTTTAGTGCTGTTTGCCAGTAAAACATCCCTGTTAAATAATGCCTGAGTCAGAGTGAACTGTCCATACGATGTATTATCGACGCCAAGCTTAATAGCGTTACCGCCAATTACACTTGTTTGCAAAATAAAATTATGCTGCAGGTTGTAGGCAAAATTAACCTGAGGGTACCAATCGGCTAAACGGCTTCTGATATTCGACTTTGTAATCTCTTCATCAATTAATGATTGCTGAATTCTTGGCTGATATTTCAATGCATAATCTATCGCACCTTGCAAGTTTACCTCAGGCAATAACTGATTTGAAGAAGATTGTGCAGCAACAAGAATCGGGGAAAATAACACGAGTAAGATATCCCTGAACATCTTCCTTCCCGGAACAAAAAATTTAATCATATAGGTTATTAGCTTCAATTACCTGCTATAACGAACAGGCTGTTTACATTAATTTTACAACATCAGTACATGCTGTTATTGGGCAAT
>DLGS01000350.1:0-8083 GCA_002482815.1 Bacteroidetes bacterium UBA7688 | reverse complement strand
TATATGTTCTGTAAATAATCTCAGCAATGCACTATTCACACTATAAGAATGGCAGCGACCATCCTTTTCCACAATGATTAAATCAGCTTCCAGCAATGTTTTAATATGATGACTAACAGAGGGCTGAGCAAGATTTGTGAGGTTCATTATCTCAGAACACTGCGTAAAACCTTTTTGAGATCCCATATAACTGAGAATCTTAAGTCTGGTAATATCTGCAAGTGCTTTTGAAATTTTTTCTACCCTAGCCAGTTCCACAATAAAAAATAGATTGAAGAATGCAAATGTATCAATGCAAAATTTTGCAGAAAAGTTAAACTCAAAATGATACAATAAGATAACTCTATTGTCGGTTAGAAAATAAAGTTGTAAAGAAATTAAACAAACGTTTAATTAAGAATTTAGCTATTTGTTTGCTCTTTTATAAATGCTGAAAGCTTCTCCATTGCCTGAGCACGGTGACTTATACTTTTTTTAATTTCAGAAGACAATTCAGCAAAAGTTTCAGAATAGCCATTGGGAATAAAAATAGGATCGTACCCAAATCCATTATTACCTCGTGGTTCATGAATTAAGGTTCCGTGGCAGGTACCTTCAAAATAATGTGGAACACCCTCCCAGATAAGGCACAAAACAGCCGTGTAAAATGCCCTCCTGTTCTCCTTTCCCTGCATTTCCTCTAACAGTTTATCAAGATTTTGCTGATCGGAGGCGTTTTCACCGGCATACCTTGCACTAAAAACGCCGGGTTGATTATTGAGCGACAAAACCGAAATACCAGAATCGTCAGCCAAAACATTTTTATTACAAAACTGGAAAACGGTCCTTGCTTTCTGCAAAGCATTTTCCTTAAAAGTCAGATAAGGTTCTGCTATTTCCTGATCAAAACCAATATCGCTTAGTGATAAAACCAAAAAACCTTCAAGCAAATCTTTCAGTTCATTAATTTTCTTTTTATTGCCCGAGGCTAAAACCAATTCTCTCATTTTCTAAATTTAGATGATCCATACAGACTGGAAAGTATTTAATAAGGTGCGATTTGCCAGCTTAAATTACCTGGCTAATATTTTAAAAAGTTCTTCATTGGATCGTAGCCAGTTGAATTGTTGAATATTAAACGAAAATGAAATGCTGTTTAAAAATTTTTGCTTGCTGTACATCTCACTAAGGTAATTGCTATAGTCCGTACTCATAATCAGCGGTGCATAAATACTGATGCAATCCCTGAACAAATGAAGCTCAAGACCGGCTGCGAAAGAAACAGCATTACCGTCAGGATTTTGTCGTTTCGCATCAGCAAAGGTGGATAAGTCTGCGTAAAAACGAAGAGGTAATTTACCAAAAGGCAAATCTGTTTTAAGATTCAGCGAAATCAACCAGTCGTCTGACCTGCCCAGTGGATTACTATACAAATTAGTTGGTATTTTAAAACCGCCTTCCTGCATCGAAACCTGTTTTGACAAAAGTCCTTCATTTTTATTTCTTCCCAGGTACGTTCCATCATACAAATAATCATTGGTTCCTGAATAGGCTGTATTCAACCAATATTTATTGGTATTAGCAGCAGCATTTGTGGAGATAAACTTTCCGGCATAGGCGCGGATATAAAAAGATTTATCTTTCACATCATAATCAATTCTGGCGTTTGCATCCAGCCCCAACTTAATGAAATCTTTACCGAACTGAGCTTCTGCTGAATAACCAAATGGATGAAAAGTTCTTTTGTTGCTATGCTGAAACCTGATTAAACCATAAGTATTATGGTCAGAGGAAACTGAAGGCCGGTAAAGGCTATCAACCGGATTTTGTGTGTAAATAAAATACTCTTCCTGAATATTATACTGACGAATTAATAGTTTTCTTTCAATCTTACTTAACAATATTTTTTCTTTAAAAACAAATTCAAGAGAAGGCGCAATTTTAAAGTATCGGGCAAAAATTGGTTCAGGTATATTGGCTGTAGTCGTTCCCTGAGAAAATGATTTCAGGTTGGTTTGCAATCGAACTTCCTGAAAAAACTGGTGAGGAAACCACGAATATGAAACAGCTGCAAGCCCGTTCAAATTCTTGCTCCCAAAACTATACAAAGGAGCAATTGCAAATTGAAAGCGATTTTGCGGTAAACTCACATTGTGCAATAACAATCCTAATCCAAAACCATCATACGCATTATACCCAAGCGCAGGTGACAGAAAAACAGCATTTTTCTCTGAATAATTCAAACCTAATACTGGCTTCAATTTCAAACCGCCTTTATGAAATAAACCATTTCTTCGAAACTCGTTATTTGAAATTTTAAATTCAGCAAAAGAGGTATTTAATTTCATGCTGCTCCAATTGCCTGGTGAATTACATTCAATAGTCGTATCGCCTGATAATGGCTCAAGCCATTGCTCGCTCAACAGAGAATCCTTCTGATAAACAGACAACAAAACCGGTGCAGAAAAAGAAGCTTTACTCTTTATCGATACGAAAAACTGACCACGTTTACTCTGAACACTTTGAAATTTAAAATCAATTTTATCAGAAGTTTTCAAAGCACCATCAAAAAACCAGTCTAGATTTTTCGTGGTGTTCCTCTGCATTATTCCTCTGAAATCTTCCGGAGCCGGATGTTTAAACTGAAATTCATCAAAATAAGCTTTCATTCCTTTTTCGAAATTCTCTTGCCCGATGTACGCCTCCAGCCATTGCAGTAATTTTCCTGTCTTGAAATAAACATCCATTCCGTAATTAATGGGCAAAAATTCATCTGCGGCTAAGACTGAAGGCTGATCGCGATGGAGAAGAGCCTGGTAATTATAGAAGGAAGATTCGAGTTTTTGAGTTGGTGAATTTTCGAATGAATCTTTTAATGACTGCGCCAATTTAAATTCATAGAAACTATTCAATCCTTCATCCATCCAGGGACTAAGGCGCTCATTACTACCCAACATTCCATAAAACCAATTATGTCCGGCTTCATGTGAAATCACTGTAGTTAAATCAGACGCGACAGTTCTGTCAATAATGGTGACGGTTGGATACTCCATTCCACCACCAGCACTCATGTCTCCTTCAACTGCTTTTATTGTTTGATATGGATACCTGCCGACAGATGATCCATAAAACCTGATGGTAGATTTAAGAATTTCATTTGCTGTTGCCCACTCCTTTTGATGGGCGGGCAAAAAAGCAGTATACAATTTTGTAACACCAATATTTCCCTCTCCGGAAATACTGTCCTGCCTTACTATCCATCGTTTATCTGCAAACCATGCAAAGTCATGAATATTATCTTCAGTGAACCAAATTGTTTTGAAATTGCTATTGCTTTGGGGAAAGGTATTCCTGTAGAGTGTGTCGGGAGGTGGGCTTAATTTACTTAAACTATCCAGCCAGATAGTTTCACTTTCAGACTGGCAATTTCCGGTAGCCATTACAATGTAATTTTCCGGAACCTGTATGGTTACATCATAAGAACCGAACTCACTGTAGAACTCTCCCTGATCCAGATACGGTAAAGGGTGCCAACCTTTATCATCATAAACAGCAGGTTTAGGAAACCATTGACTGATAAAATAAGCCTGACCCGTATGTCCAAGCCTGGAAAAGACTTTCGGAATTTTTACCCGAAAAGGAGTTTCAATTATAATGGATTTCCCAGGTAATAAAGGCTGCGGTAACTGAATTTTAGCAACATCAATATTTCCGTCCCAGTATTCAAATCCAACCCTTTCATTATCCACAGAAAACTGAAAACTATCAATAAAACCACGATCCTTTTCAGCAGAAAAATAAAAGTCAGTTTTACCCTGCGAAACTAATTGCTCACAGAATTTAGTCCTGTCATTTTTGTAGGCATTGGGCCAAAGATGAATGTAAATATTGGTGAGCGTATCCGGAGAATTGTTGGTATAATCCATCTTTTCGAATCCGTTCAGAAAATGATTTTCGTCATCGAGCACGACACGGATTGTTGTTGCTACATGCTGCTGCCAATAAGCCTTTGAACAAATCGAAGACAGCATACAACAACAAACAAACATTAATGTCCTCATCAAAAGATTATTTCCCTGCCCACACCTGTGCGAGATGCACACAGATTGAAACTGCCATATTCATGTCTTGTACACTTACATATTCCTGCTTTGAATGGATACCCATTTCACCGGTAAAAATGTTAGGACAAGGCATACCCATAAAAGATAGTCTTGAACCGTCAGTTCCACCCCTGATACTGATGCTTTCAGGATTGATACCTGCACGGCGATAGGCCTCTTCTGCATTGGCCATCACCTGTGGATGACGAACCAGTATTTCCTTCATATTACGGTATTGCTCTTTTACAATCATTTCGAAAGAAGAACCCGGAAATTCACTAACTGCTTGCTCTGCAATTTCACGAAGACGGTTTTCGTGATCGGTAAGCTTTTGCGTATCAAAATCGCGAACAATAAAAGTAACCGTCGCCTGTTCCAATTCACCTTCCATCGCAACCGGATGTACAAAACCCTCCATACCGGATGTACTTTCAGGACACCATTCATCCAAAGGCAATTTGCTTAAAAATGTCCCTGCAACTTTCATTGCATTTACCATTTTTCCCTTTGCATAACCAGGGTGCGCACTTACACCGTGAAAAGTAAGAACAGCTGCGTCTGCGCTAAAGTTCTCCCCTTCCAGGTGTCCGCGTTCGCCACCATCAAGCGTGTAGCCAAAATCTGCATTCAACCTTTTCATGTCTACAGCATTTACCCCACGACCAATCTCTTCATCAGGTGTAAATAAAATCCTGATTTTCCCATGAGGAACTTCTTTATGTTCCATCAGATACTTTGCCAGATCCATTATAATAGCAACACCGGCTTTATCGTCAGCACCCAACAATGTTTTTCCTGAAGCAGTGATAATATCATCACCAATTCTTTGTTTCAGGTAAGGATGTTTTGAAGTTGAAATCACAATTGAATTGTCATCGGGCAAAACAATATCCGAACCATTGTAGTTTTTATGTAAAATCGGCTTCACATCTTTACCACTACAGTCTGGCGCTGTATCAACATGAGAGCAAAAACAAAGTGTTGGTAAATTACCCTCAATCGTAGCAGGTATAGTAGCGTAGACGTATCCATGTTCATCCAGCTCTGCATCTGTGATGCCCATTGCAATAAGCTCCTCAACCAATACTCTACTCAAATCTTTTTGCTTTTCTGTACTGGGCTGTGACGGAGAATTCGGGTCACTTTGTGTGTCGATTTGCACATAACGCATCAGGCGTTCGGCTGTGGTGTGCTGGTAATTATTTAAGGACATAATTATTAGTATTTAGTAGTTAGTATTCAGTTTTCTGCTTTCTTTAGTAAGTAATAAGTGGTCAGTGAGAAAAAGCTGTCTTGCGTCTTACATCTTGTGTCTTCCATCTTATGCCATCCATCTCGTGTCCTTATGCCAGATCTACTTTCTTCAGTTGATCCCAGGAAGTGTTTTTATAACTATCCCAAAGCATCCAAAGCAAAATAGAAGAAAGTACCAGGAACAAAACTTTTAACCAAAAAAGAAATGGGACGGAATCAGCCGCACCTACAATTGCATAATGAGCAAAACCAAGACTCATAGGCAGCAACATTACAAATAATGTTTTCAGGAAACGGTTGCCTTTTTCGTTCATTTGCTCCATTGCAGAGAAAGGCAAACGCCTGTGAGCAACCCGCATTACCGACAATCCAAATAAAGTAATATTTACAAAGGCCAGGGCAATATCCAGCAATCTCGCAAAGCCCCAGACATACAGAACAAATACGCTGACCAACAAAAACATGGGGACAAAATATTTCACCCATACTCCTTTAAATGCTCCCTCCATCACCAGGCCTGGCTTCACTACCGGGCTGCTGTAATAAATCCACGAAGCTTTGTATTGGTCGCTGTAAACAAGCATCGATAGCAATTGTAAAACGACAAAGGATGTCAGATAAAGCAACAAAACATAAATAGATGTTTTAGGCATGTTCGCCCAAATTTGTGCCAGCGGTTTATCGCTCTGGGTGGTGATGTAAAAGAAGTAAACAGGCACATAAGCAAAGGTGGGATAAACACGCATTTTAAAATTACGGCTTCTGTCCGTTTGCAACCAGGCGATACTAAATCCGGCTTTACTGATGGGATTCTTATTCAGTAAATTGGCCAGTTTCAGATAAAAAGAATTTTCTGACTTTTTAATGCTTTCCGGAGTTGGCTTGGCTTCTGCGTTATCCGCAACATCAATATTGCCTATGCGTGCAGCAAAACTGGGCGATAAATATTTTACAGTCAACCACACCAACAGCAAAGGCCCGACAATGGATAAAATACTAATCCACTTTGTAGCAGCCCAAAACTTATCCGGCTGAAACCAGCTCCATGAAGCTGCAAGCCAATAGGTTGGCGTAAAGGCGGCCCATTGAAAATCAATATGCTTCAATTGCTGAAAGCCTTCATTATTTACCGCTCTTGGCATTAAATAAACGCATGCAAAAAACAGTACCGAAAATCCGATCTGGAAATAATTAATAACGTCTTTAAATTTTCCCGGTTTTGAAAAACGCAACACCAACAGATAACAAAGTATCACCAAAAACAAGGCTACAACAGTCATCATTAAAATAGCAAAAGGAAACCAAAGCGCCGCAACCCAACTGGTCTGCATTGTAAAAGTTATCCATCCTGCCAATGACATCGGGAAGACAATCCTGAACAAATAAATGAACATATGCAGCAAACGCGAGAGTAATAAGGTCCGCTCGTTAATTGGTCTTGGCAATAAAATAGTCTTGTCTCTCGTGTCAAAAAGAACAGTGGAAAAATCCATGATTAACATCACACTGAGCATCAGCAAAAAGACCGAAAAATAAATCCACAGGCCCATAAACTTATCTTCTAGAAACAATGGGAAAATGTACATAAAGCCAAGCAGCGCAGAAAGAAAAACGCTTAGCGCGGTCATAAAGCGGAACGGTTTTTTGCCCTGCGCCTGTTGTCTTCCCATGCTCAATGGCTTTCTGTCGTCGAGCATAAGCTTTACTTTCAATATTGCCCTGAGCTGGTTAATATCCGCGCCCATAAACCGCCACAGCGCTTTTGGCAAAAGAAATAAGTACAGTAAAAAATTGTTCATTACAGTTTTTGGATTTATTTGTCCTGCATGGCCTGCAAAATATTGCCGGCAGTTTCATTCATATTGCCAGTTGAGGTCATCTGAGCAAAAATAGTTTCCAGCGAATTGCTGCTGCCTTCGCGCAATGCTTCAATCGTATCGTTGGCTATAATAGTTCCCTTGTCAATCAATACAATTTTATCAGAAACTTTTTCAACCACATCCATCATATGGGAACAGTAAAAAATAGTCTTTCCTTCCTGCTTCAATACCTGCAAAAGTTCCTTCACTACTATTACAGCATTGGCATCCAAACCACTCATTGGTTCGTCTAATATTACAATAGACGGGTTGTGCAAAATACCGGCAGTCAACAGCACTTTCTGGCGCATCCCTTTCGAAAAACTATCCATCCGTTGGTTAATATTATCAACCAATCCGAAAGATTGCAGGATGCGTTTAGCTCTTTCTGTAATAACGTTATCCGGGATATTATACAAAGCACCAACAAAATGCAGATACTCATTTGGCGTGAGCAGGTCATATAAATCCGCCAGTTCAGGGACATAACCAATCATTTGTTTTAGCCCCAGAATATCCTCACGAATGTCCTTCCCATTCACCAATACGGTTCCGGTGTAATCCTGAATGACTCCCGTAAGAATTTTTACTGTTGTCGATTTCCCTGCACCATTTGGCCCGATATAACCAAGAATCTGACCGGGATAAATGTCAAGATTCACATTATTCAATACAGTTTTTTCACCGTATTGCTTAGAAACGTTTTGTATGGAAATTAATGGTTGCATTATAATATTTGTTTACAAAGAGGAACTGTAAATTATAGCATTGTCAATAAAATCTGTATTAAACCAATCAAAAATCCGAGCACAGCCCCGATGATTTCTACAAAGCGGAATTCTTTACTCATAATCGCCACAAGGATTTCTTCCAGTTTATCCGAAGAAA
>DLGS01000448.1 GCA_002482815.1 Bacteroidetes bacterium UBA7688 | reverse complement strand
TACACAATTCAAATGCTTTTTGTGATTTGAGCTGTGCCGTACCGCCCATTACAATACTCTGTAATTTGGCTTCATTATCTTTGTAACTGCGTACATTTTGATAATAGCCCGTCACAGCATTGTATGCTCCGAACAAAGTACCTTTTGTGGTGTCCATCTGTTGAGTGTCGCTTGTCATGGCATATGCAAAGGCATCATCAACGATATTTTTGAATACGGTTGATACTTCATCTTCTGCACCTTTTTTAAGCAAAACCAAAGTTTCTTTATTCGGACAGAGAGCCAATTGGATTAGCTTTCTTTCTTCTCGGTCTGTAATCTTCACTTTCGCCCACTCATTGAAAATACCCTCTAATTGTGTACTTAGAGTGTCCGCCAATCCCATTATTTTGTGAGCATTTTCGACACGCTGTTTTGCTCCTGATGTGTGTTTAATACGCACTACATTGGTCATCGAACGAAGCGAAGCATTAAGGGTATTTTGGCAGACAATTCTAATGGGGGTAAAAGCGGCTGTAATACTTCCACTACCATCGTGCGAAGTGGTCAGGAAAATGTATTTCGCTGTTACATCATCACCATTGCCTACCCTGATATAGTCGGGGAGTTTGGCAGTGATAAATATGCGTTCTCCGTTGCCCAATGCTCCTGCGGTTTCATATAATATGCCGTGACTACCTCCAACAATTGCATCGAAAAAATTGAAAGCCTCACGATTTTGTACGATATGATAGTCTTTACCTACCACGCCTAATACGGCATTATTATCGGTCCGGATATTGGCAAAATAATTAGGAACGTGTAGTTCGCTACTGCCTATCTCAATGCCGTTCACAGTTTCGATGATGCCCGAACCTTTGCTGTATAGTGGTGTTTTAGCAACTTCATAGTCTAATCCTGCGTGCTTTATAGCTTCTTCGCTTGTCGGGTATTGTTCGACAATCTGTCCCAATCCGTGCCATGCTTTTTCCTTTACGCTAAAAAATGAATAACTTCCAGTTTGCTCGTTAAAATTGATATTATGTGCCATGATAAAATGATTTAAAAGTTTAAAAATTATTTGGATACTCCTGATTAAAATGGGAGGTCGTCTTTTTCCTTGTTATTACTGTTTCCTGTGGTAGCCTGTACCGTTTGCGATTTTTGACAGCCCCCGTGCAGTTTGATTTGGGAGGTGTTGAAATTCAGTCCTGCGTGAGTTTCTCCTTCACTATCTTTCCACGCTCTTGCGCTTACCCTGCCTGTCAGTTCTACCACCGCACCTTTTTTGAGTATCTTGGCAACGTTCGGACTTAGCCAATAGGCGCAGTCGAAATACGTTGTCTGCTCTATGCGGTCGCCCGCTTTGTTTTTGTAGCTGTCGTTGATGGCTACCGAAAAGTTTACTACTGTTTTACTGTTCGACACGTTACGTACCTGCGCATCCGCTGTCAGTCTTCCTGTGATGTTCATGATTTCTACGATTTTTAGTGATTATTTTTTTGAAATTTTATTCGGCAATGAGAGGAGGTGCTGTTTTGTTTCATCAAATCCATTTGTAATATTTTACTTTTCATTGCTGACATTTTTTTTATTCGTCTAAAGAGCCGGAGTATGCTATGTTTCGTTTCGGGAGCATAAAAAGGTTAGTGTCTAGCAATAGCAAGGCTTTTGCAAAAAATACGACCCGAATGGGTGGAGATTTTTTGTAAAATCTGAAAGGCCAGGACTTGCTTTTGCGTTAAGGACACGGAGTTACCTTTGCTGCTGAAATGAGACAAAAGCATACTGGTTATTGAATTTAAAAATGAAGGGGAAGCAATGAAGAATTCAATCTGGCAAAGGAGTTCAATATGATCAGAACAATTGCTCCTATTGAGGACTTGAAAAGGATTATCATCTTTTACGAGAATCGATGATATTTGCTTGGATAATATATAAAAATTAGTTACGATATCTGATTTGCAACATATTATAATAATTTTTTATCTTTAGCAATGCGTTATATCTACCTCATACTCTGCTATTTCACAATACGAAGCATTAACACGACGCTAATAAAGATAGTTGTTGATACTGGTAGTGATGTGCAGATTCTACAATCACACACAGCAACGGAGCTTTACGTAAAAATGAAGGATATTTATGCTCCGAGCATAAGGACTGTAAGTACTGTACAGGAAATGAGAGAACATTATAAAGCACTGTCAGATTTTGATGAAATACTGAAGAAATTTAGATTAGATAAAAAATGAAAATTTGCGCTTTTCTATATTTCTCGATAGGTCTGCGATGAATTTATATCTTTCGACCTTATTATTGCATGTAAATCTGAATATGCTGTTTTTATTAAAATGATCAATTACTAGTTTTTTTGAAGTTTTATATGGAGTGATGATCTTTCATCTGCTAGCTTTGACAATCATAGCCAATAGATTCCATCAACTGTCATTTTAGATTACGACCTAAATCGCTGTGATAAATTAGATAGCTAGTGCAATTCTGCACAGCTTAAATGATCATGGCAATGAATGATTTTGAGATAAAAAAAATACCATATAAAGAAGCTTTTGAGAAAATGAAAAAGGCAGGAATGGATGTAACGTATGAAGAAGCAGTTTTAATAATTGACTTCTTACATAATTTAACATCTCTTGTGTTGAAAAAGCATTTTAAATTGCCCTAAAATATTATCTTTGACTTGCTAATAATCAGTATTGTAATATGTTAACTAAAGTTTTGAAGTTATGAAAAGTGCAGTTTTATATATCAGGGTTTCTACAGAAGAGCAAGCCGATAAAGGATATTCCCAGCGCGATCAAGATGAACGCCTCCGCAGGTATTGTGATAATCAGCAGATTCATGTTAGCACGGTTATTTTTGAAGACCATTCTGCTAAAACGTTTAAACGACCAGAATGGCAAAGGCTTCTTGTGGAACTAAAAAAGCGTAAAACAAGACCTGACTATGTACTCTTTACAAAGTGGGATAGATTCAGCAGGAATGCTGGTGATGCCTATCAAATGATAAATATGCTTAATGGACTAGGAGTTGAACCCCAAGCCGTTGAGCAGCCTCTTGATCTCTCTGTCCCGGAAAATAAAATGATGCTTGCCATATATCTTGCCGCACCAGAGGTTGAAAATGACAGACGTGCACTCAATACGTTTCATGGTATGCGTCGGGCAAAAAAAGAAGGTCGGGTATTGGGAATGGCTCCCTTTGGTTATGTCAATCGCAGCAAAGAGGATGGGAAAAAATATATAGGACAAAAAGAACCTGAAGCTAGCAATATTAGATGGGCATTTAATGAAATTTCAAAAGGGATATTAGCTGCGGATCAAGTCAGACAAGCTATGAACAAGCGTGGAAAAATGATTAGTAAAAGTGCCTTTCACGTGGCAATGCGTAATCCTGTTTATTGTGGTAAAGTTTTTATCCAAAAATATAAGGATGAGGAAGCACATATGGTACAAGGCCAGCATGAGCCAATAATTTCAGAAATATTATTTTATAAAGTCCAGGATGTTATGGATGGAAATAAATCTGAGGTGCGTCCTAATGCTAAAATATTGTCAGATGATAATCTTCCACTACGAGGATTTTTAATTTGTCCTGATTGTGGAAGAAATTTAACAGGAAGTGCTTCGAAAGGTTCAAAAGGTGGCTATTTCTATTATTATCATTGTATTTCAAAATGTGGATTTAGAAAAAGTGCGGTTAAGGCAAATAAAATATTTGAAGATGATTTGGCAAATTATGAATTTCCAATTGCTATAAAAGATATTTTGCACGAAATTGTAATAATTAATTACAAAAGGTTTACTTCTATTTTCGACGATAGACGAAAAGCTGTAGCAAGTGAGATTGAACGGTATAATGTAAAACTTGGAAAGGCAAGGGATTTACTTTTTACTGAAAAACTTGATGCAGATGATTACAAAGAAGTAAAAGAAGAATGCAGAAAGAGAATTGAAGAGTTGGAGGGTGAACTTGCAGTTTATCTGTCAGAAAGAAAAAATCTTAATATTAAACACAGTCTCGATAAGGTGCTAGAAACACTTTCTAGGTTATCAACTGTATATAAAGAAGGCGATATTGAAACCAAACGATGTGTAGTGGGTTCGATATTTCCAGATAAATTGATTTTTGATGGGAGCACGTATCGAACCACAAGAGTTAATGTAATTGCGAAGTATATTTTCTTAATTAACAATACTTTGAAGCATAAAAAAAACCGGACAAATGAGTCGTTTTCTCATGAAGCTTTTCTAGTAGCGGGAACAGGACTCGAACCTGTGACCTTCGGGTTATGAGCCCGACGAGCTGCCTACTGCTCTATCCCGCG
>DLGS01000332.1 GCA_002482815.1 Bacteroidetes bacterium UBA7688 | reverse complement strand
GATGTGCAGATTTGGGAGGATTATCTCGAACTGCTTCGTTATTTCAAAAAAGACCTTTCCTGTGATAAGTATGTATGTCCTGAAAACTTGGGAGAAGCACACGACCATCTCGTAAAGAAAAAAAGGGATTTGCTAAGAAAGAAAAAACTCCAAGACCTACGCCTTGAAATCGAAAAGGCGCAGAAAAAATACGCAAGCCATAGAAAGCGTTTTTTCGGTCTTGTATTTATCCAGAAGGAACTTAGCATTTCCGTGATCGAAAATGTAAAGGATTTTATGCAGGAAGGCGACGACCTGCACCACTGCGTATTTACCAATGAATATTACGACAGAAAAGATTCGCTTATCTTATCGGCCAAAATCGCCGATAAATCCGTCGAAACCATTGAAATATCCCTCAGCCGTCTGGAAATCCTCCAATGCAGGGGCTTTAAAAATAAGCCCTCAAAGCATCATACACAGATTCTCAGGCTGCTGTCCAAAAACTTATATCAGATAGCCGAACGCCTGAAAAAAAGAAAACCAAAACCAGTACTGGTATAAAGCCGATATTTTTATCGGCTTTTTTTTGCCGCGAGCAGACACCTTAAAAATCATGGGGCCTTGCTGCATAAAAACTGGACGCTATCGGATCTTAATCTTTCTCATAAAACTTCTACTTATAGGTATTTTTACCTGATTTCACTTTATTATTTACTTAGCAAAAGGATTTATTATAGCTTTGTATTTCAACCAAAAATATACAAATGAATATTGAACATCTTGCCAAAGAACAGATTTTAACAACAAAAACAGTATACCTGGCAAGTCCTGAAAGAATGTTCTCAGAATTTAAGGGAGAAAGAGAAAATATAAAAAATTACAATGGGCGTCAGCTGCTGGAAATGCTTCAGAATGCTGACGATGCAGCAGCAAAAACTCAAAAAGAAAAAAAAGCACTGATATCGCTTCATGGCAGCAGCCTTATCATTGCCAACACAGGCAGCCCATTTTCTACAGAAGGCCTTCGTTCCATATTCCACAGCCACCTAAGTCCAAAAGAAGCAATTGAAAACCAAATAGGCAAAAAGGGGCTTGGTTTCAGGTCCATCCTGAGCTGGTCCGAAAAAATAATTATTCGCAGCAGCGATACATCTATCGCATTTTCAACACTCTACAGTGCAGAACTTCTAAAAGAACTGCTGGATAACGAAAATTTCAGGCTGAAGTTTGATGGTCTGAACATTAAGAATCACAAACAGCCTATTTCCACTCTTGTATGCCCAAAAGTGGTAAAGCATAAAATTCCAAAGGAACTTGAAGAATTTGACACAATCATTTCCATCGAACTCAAAGCAAATGCACGGGCAGAAGTCGAAGATCAGATAGCAAAGGATATTGACGGCGAAGTACTTCTCTTTTTAAACAGCCTCGAATCAATTGTAATTGACGTTGATGGAAACCGTACTGCCTTTTCAAAGAAAAAGGTTCAGGAAAGCACGCTTATAGAGCAGGTCACTTCTCAAGAAAATAAATCCAGCAATTGGAATATCAAGAGCCTGAAAGGTGTTTTCGAAGATCTGGCTATGCCTTATGAGATTTCATTTGCATGGAAAGAGGCTTTAGATGAAAGCAGGGATTATATATACTCCTATTTCAGAACAAAAGTGCCCCTGAAATGCAAAGGCATACTGCACGGCTCCTTTGAGCTTAATGCCGACCGAAATCTCATCATACAGGATGAAGACAAATACAATGCCCGTCTAATAGGCCTGCTGCCAAAACTGCTTACTGAATGCTCTGCCGCCATAACAAAAACTTCCGACAAGGTATCATATGCCCCTTTATCAGTTCTGGATATAAATCTAGATTCGCTCAGCAATATTATTGATACAAAAAAGTTATTGCAGGAGATTAAAGATAATGCAAGGTTATCTGCGGTCTTTCCCGTTATTTCAAATAACTACATTGACTGGGAAGCGGATCCCGTGCATTATGATTGTGAAGAACTGACAACTCATCTTGATCCCGAAAGCTTTCCCGACGTGCTTCATTGGTGCACTGACCCCTTCTGTCTGAGCTTTATCACAGAAACCAATAGCTATAAATTGGAATCAGTAGTCAAAAATATTATTTCAAAACGCAGCGAAATTCCAATTTCACAATATGCGTCAATTGTTTTATTTATCCACAGCCAGACCAAAGATAATAATGCGCTTCAGGAATTGTCCTTGTTTTTTGACAGGGACATGAAACCCCTGCATTTTTCTTCCGCAATATTCTTTCCTGAGAAAAAACTGAAATACGAGATTCCATCAGAAATCAGCCTTCAGATTATTCATCCTAGCCTTGCCGAAGAACTCCTCAGGCAGTCAGGAAAGGACAGCTATGAAGCCCTCTGTTCTGCTTTGCCGAATTATGAATTAAAGCAGTATGAACTTTTCCAGCTGATAGAAACAGTAATCAGCCACTATTCGGCAAACCCTGATAACAGCAGGATTATTGCAATGCACCATCAGCTCTATAAGATATTTTTAAGCTACAATCCGGAGAAGAATGACGAACTTACTCTCGATGTTCTTATCCTAACCAAAAAATCTTCCCTCAGCAAAGTTTCGGCTGTTTATCTTTCCAAAGAACTTGGAGGGCAGTTGGCTGAAGAAATATATTCTTACAACAAACATAAAATTGTGGCCTCCCCTGTTAAATTCGGTCTCGAAACAGACCTTTTGAAGTGGAAAAAATACCTTTTATGGCTGGGAATCGCATCTTTTCCAAGGTTCGTCAGGCTGCAACGCCAGAATCAGTACGCTGAATATTCAATGAAGGGATTTAATTTCAAACAATCTATCGAAGGCAGGCATTTTATTGGGGGGTATTCACAATTCACAGGGGACCTGGCCAGTTACGGAGCCATTATAGTCCATTCACTTGATGATTTGGACGGCATCCTTAAAAATAACAAAAGCGAGAAAATCCTGCAGCTAATAAACGAGTATGCAGAACTGCGTGAATATCTTGAGCAGGACACAGAACCCAAAGGAAGTGTGATTTACCTCAATTTCCATTACGCAAAAAAAACGCCATCGGTAAGCGCAGCAGACATGCGCTCTTTTATTCTCTGGAAACTTAAGAATACAGCCTGGATCAATACAGAATCTCAAAGACGTTCTGCTCCGGATCAGTGCTCCACTGCTGCCTACATCAATGAAGATTTCAGGGGACTTATTGAAAGACCGCTGTTTGATCCGGAAATATTACGCAGATGCAAAATCAGCCGTGATAAGTTTGACTATCTGCTTTCGCTGGTAGGAATACACCGTACCATAAATACTTTCAGCACAGAACTTCTCTATTCAATCCTTCATTTGCTTCCTGAGATTGATCCTGAAGGAAAAAAAACAAAAACAATCTACAATCAGCTTTCAGTAAACTTTGACAGAGTGGAGAGTCTCAACAAAAAAGACAGAAACTATATGGAATACCACCGCTCGGGAAAAGTCCTGTGCCGGAATGGGGAATTTATGCCTATTTCTGAAGCCTATTATGTCAACGATAAAAGATATGGAGAATCCATAACGGCAAGATTCAACACAATAGAAATAGAGCGCCGCAGGGGGAGAGATAAGATCCGAAAACTTTTTGGTGTTGAACCGCTGGACGAACTGGAACTTTCAGTTGACGGAAATCCTCTTGCTCACGGCCTAAACTCCATTTTTATATCCGAAATGGAAGCTTTTAAGCCCTATGTATATGTTCTTAGAAAGGATATGGACAGCGGGAATGAAAGAACCGCAATTAAAGAAGTAAAATTTGTGCTTGTAAATTCTCTTGCCCTGTGCCTTAAAAAAACAGAAAAAGTTGAAATTGTAAACCTAGCCGATTACGAATATTTCTACGACAAGGCCAAAAGAACTGTTTATATCAACACCAGCCAGAACTATCATGACCTAAGCGATCTTAAGGAAGACATTCATATCTGTTCCTCAGTTGCCGAAGCCTGGGCTGCCGTTCTTGATGTTGACAGCCACAGGCATCATATAAGGGAACTTTTTTCCAAATCTCCTGCCGTCAGGGATGAACTTTTAAGATCCGAACTTGATGATAACAGCCTGCAGAAACTAAATGAAGCAAGAGGTATTCTTGGGATTGCAAGCAATCCACGCGCTGAGTTCTGGACTGCTTACATAAAATGCCTCAAGAAGGGAAAATATAAATATCAGCAGCTCGCAGACCAGCAGCTGCTCCAATTTCTTACAGCTTCATTTCCAAACCAGTCGCCGCATATCACAGCTGCATTTTCTTCTCTCAACTATGACAACATTAATGAAGAGGATAATAGTGAAATAATTGTTGGACTTCTTAGTCTTTCCGGTATCGATTTCCCTCAATTCAACGAATTCTTATATCCTCCCATTGAGATAGCTTCCCTATGCAGAAGGAAGTTTAAAGAAACGGCGGCTTTATGGCGTGAAACATTTATTTCTCATTTGTACGCAAAAATCAATGCTGAAAATAAAGGGCAACAGAATTTCATTAATCTGGCCGACAAGTATGGATCTCTGGAAGGTATAACCTTCAATACTGTCTTCTACGAGGATCATCTAAGCAGCTATTTTAAAACTGCAATAAATGACACATTCGGGATCGTAATTAGTGATCCCGTTCAGAAAATAGACCTTGCAGAAATTTATCAGGCAAACATGTCCCGCATCTTAGCTGATAACCAGATCACAGAAAATGCAGAAAGTCTTTTCAGGCAGTTTCTTAAAGATCATCATATTTATTCATCAAGCCTGCACTTTTCCAGCCAGCTTGGAAAAATATACGAAGCATTTTCGCAATGGTCGGGAAACAAATCGGCAAACCCGGTTCCTTCCTCCATACCGTCAAAAAGAATCGGTTTTGGAAAAGATGTCATCCTATACAGCGATCTGGCCGATCTAAAAACCCAGGCCGACAGGATTCTGCACCAAAGCGATTTGAAAGGAATAAGCATAAACATCATCAAAACTGCAGCTACATCGCCAGCTACAGCTCCAGGGCGCTCACAAAACAGCGGAAGGCCTTCAAGATCTGCTAAAACACAAAAAGAGGAAATAGGATTTCTGGGCGAATATATAGTGTATAATTATTTACTAAAAAACCTTACAGATACCTCCAGCCTTACGTGGGTATCTGACTATGCAAGACAATGCGGCGTTAATTCTCTTGGTGGAGACGGACATGGATATGATATTGAATACATTCCAAATAACGCAAAACATATAAGGTACGTAGAGGTTAAAGTTGTAGGACGCGAGGATGCTTTCCATATTACACCGGGTGAAATACAATTCGGAGAAAAAAATAAACAGCATCATGAAATATTTCTGGTGCGCAATATCGAAAATCCAATGGCTGTCAAAATAGAACGGATCCTGAACCTCTTTGATTATAAAGGGAAATCTTTCAACAGCAATGACTCTTTTTCTGTCCTTAACGACAGTTACGTCATTAAATTCAATAAACAATAACCGCACCTGTATGATTTTAATACCCTCAAATTCCAGCGGCGGCGCATTTAATCTGATTAATAAATATTTATCAAGACTATCATCGCTGGTATTAAAAACAAAAAACAAAAAAACTATGAAATTAATGCCTTTTGAAAAGAAGATCGTAGAAAAAGCAAAGAAAAAAAATCTTCTTCCCACAGTAGAAGCCATTAATCGTATCGGCATAGGTGGAAGCGGAGGCATCAGCCTGACCTATAAACCTTTAAAAGCAGATATGCTCACTTCCCAATTTCCAATCGAAATGCTTAACAGCAGAGAAAAAGGACTGCCTTTTAAAATAACACTTGAAGAACACCCAAACGTAGGCGGCGTACTTTACAAGGAAAGCTACGGGCTCAATAAATCCCTTACCCTGC
>DLGS01000140.1 GCA_002482815.1 Bacteroidetes bacterium UBA7688 | reverse complement strand
ACAAAGGCCTGACCTGGAATTTTGATGGCAGTTCGGCCACCAAAATTCCAGGTCAGGCCTTTGTCTTTGCTGATCAGAATTGAAGAACCGAAATTGTTTGTCGCAGCCAGGATGGTATTCTCATCAATATATTTCAGGTCGTTGATACTGGTGTCGATGATTGTTTTTACAGTGTCCCAGTTGATGCCTCCGTTGAATGTCCGGTAAACATAGCCACTGTCACCACCCACAATGCCCACATTGGCATTAAAGAAATCGACAGCGTGTAATTGTTCGGTAGCATTGAAGGAGAAATATTGTGTGGCTTGCCATACCCCAGCATCGAGCTTATTTACATTTTTTCCGCTGAAAAACTTTGCACCTGCAACAAAGCCATTGTTTTCATTAAAGAAAAACATAGCCTGACAGGTAATGTCCGAATTCTGAGCAATCCAGTTGGCACCCCCATCTGCTGTTTTATATAATACACCATTGTAAACAGGGTTGACTGCATTACCTACAATGGCATAACCAATATTATCTGAGATGAAATGCACATCCGTAATGTCGGGCGAGATAACAGAAAAAACCATACCGGCTGGTTTGATGCTGACCCAGGTTTTGCCGCCATTATTTGTTTTCAGCAAAGTGCTGTCCGTACCGGCAATATATCCTACCGATTTGTTGCCAAAAGAGACACTCAAGAGATTTTTTGTGACCGGCACGCTCACTTTTTGCCAATAGTCAGCTGCCCTGGTGTTGCCGGACAGGAGCAGGCTTGCGAGGATGAAGAGAAAGTTTTTCATGGTTTTGGGTTTTAGTGTTAGCACAAAGGTCGGTCACATAGTAGGAAAAGTCTTTATCCTTTGCTGCAAAAAAATGGCACTTTTGTGCCGGGGGTGTAGCCTAATTATTTCGCAATGGAATTTAAAAGTTCTATTGCTTCGTCTATACTTAAAGGCCGGGAATGTTCTATAACCGTTACACGTATTCCGCCACAAACCTCACCCAAATTTCCCATAGCAATTTTCTCTACTTGCGATAATCCACCTTCCATTTTCTCCATTTGCTGCATTAATAATTGAAAGGAGGGCGGATAAAATTTATATTTAGGGGGACGCAAATCATGTAATATTGATCGCAAAAGGTTTACTGCGGGATCAAAATAGGCTAATACAAGCCGTGAATTTGAATGTTTTTCTATTGCCGCCCGGGTAATTGAAACCCCTGTGTCAAGGCGAACAGCTTCTATTCTGTCTGAAAAAAGTCTGACGTATATCGGTGTTGTTTTAATAAAAATAGACATAAAATTTGAGAGCCATCTAACTGCGAATAATCAAATATAAATTTATTCTTCTTGTCTGCATCCAAAAACTCTTTTTCGGAGACTTTGCGTGAGGGATGGCAGCGGCTACCCCACAGTCCCGTCTTTTGGGACGGGACGAGGAGTAATAGCGGACAGCCCGACCCGAAGGGGCACGCCCAAAATTGAGTTATAAGTATAGAAAACCCTAATTGTTACATAACGGATACAGCGATGGCGTATAGTATAGTAAGCGTATTTCCATAAGGGCATTTCCCTTAACTTTGGCCTCGTTTCAAAATAAACTTAAACACAAAAAAATAATGAAAGAAGTAGTTATTGTTTCGGCAGTTCGTACGCCAATTGGAAGCTGGGGTGGTTCGTTAAAGGATTTTTCGGCTACTCAGCTGGGTGCTTTTGCTATCAAAGGTGCTATTGAGCGTATTGGTCTGGATGTAAACGAGGTGAACGAAGTAATCATGGGTTGTGTAATGCAGGCCAATCTTGGTCAGGCTCCGGCCCGCCAGGCATCAAAATTTGCCGGATTGCCGGACAATGTGATTGCAACAACGGTAAACAAAGTGTGTGCAAGCGGTATGAAAGCGGTGATGTTGGCGGCACAAAACATTATGTTGGGCGATGCTGATGTAGTGGTAGCGGGTGGTATGGAGAGTATGAGCAATGTGCCTTTTTACAACGCAAACCAGCGCTGGGGCAATAAATATGGCAATGTTACCATCATAGACGGTTTGGCAAAAGACGGTTTGACAGATGTTTATGGCAACTTCCCGATGGGTAATTGCGCAGAGCTTTGTGCGAAAGAAAAAAATATCAGCCGTGAGGCTCAGGATGCATTTGCTATCCAAAGCTACACCCGCAGCCAGGCTTCGGTAAACGAAGGGAAATTTGACAGCGAGATTGTTCCTGTAGCAATTCCTCAGCGTGGTGGTGAACCAAAAATGTTCAGCAAAGACGAAGAACCATTCAATGTAAAGTTTGATAAAATTCCAGGTTTGAAATCTGCGTTCCAAAAAGATGGCAGCGTAACTGCGGCTAACTCTTCTACTATGAATGACGGCGCTTCTGCCCTGATTTTAATGAGTGCAGAAAAAGCCGCGGCTTTGGGACTGAAACCATTGGCGCGCATCAAAGGTTTTGCAGATGCAGAGCAAGCTCCCGAATGGTTTACAACAACGCCTTCTGTTGCAGTGCCAAAAGCCGTAGCAAAAGCAGGATTGAAAATGGAAGATATCAGCTTCTTCGAGCTGAACGAAGCCTTTAGCGTTGTAGGCCTGGCCAACTGCGAAATCATGAACCTGAAAAACGAGCAAGTGAATGTATTGGGCGGTGCGGTTTCAATGGGTCATCCATTAGGTAGCAGCGGTTCCCGCATTATTGTTACGCTGATTAATGTATTGAACCAAAACAATGCACAATATGGTGCTGCCGGTATCTGCAATGGTGGTGGCGGTGCGAGTGCGATTGTTATCGAACGTTTGTAATATTTAGACAGAAAAAGGCCTTTGCTACGAATAAGTAAAGGCCTTTTTTAAAAGAACATACAGGTTAAATTATTTATGCAGTCTTTCCGCAATATCGTTGAGCAATTTGAACAAAGAATAATTGCCTGCGATTTATTTCCCCCGCAACCACAAAACCTTTATGATCCCTGCCGCTACTTGCTTTCACTGGGTGGCAAGCGCGTTCGTCCGGCTGTTTGTCTGATGGCAAACGAACTGTTCGGCGATATTAAAGAGGAAGTCTGGCATGCGGCAATAGCGATAGAACTGTTTCATAATTTTACCCTCATTCACGACGACATCATGGACAAAGCTCCATTGCGTCGTGGCTTTGCAACCATTCATGCAAAGTATGGATTGACCGCCGGTATTCTGGGTGGCGACGCTATGAGCATTTATGCTTATCAGGCTTTGTCGAAGGTGGATACCAACTTCAAGAAAGTACTTGAACTATTCAATATCACTGCGATCCAGGTCTGCGACGGACAGCAGATGGATATGGACTTTGAACAGAGGAATGATGTGAGCAGCGAAGAATACATCGAAATGATTTCATTGAAAACGTCTGTGCTATTGGCTGCCAGTATGAAAATAGGTGCCCTGATAGCAAATGCTCCGCAAGACCAGTGCGACAAATTATATGCCTTTGGCAAAAATCTGGGTATCGCCTTTCAATTGCAGGATGATTATCTGGATGCCTTCGGAAAATCGGATAAGCTGGGCAAGCAAAAAGGTGGCGATATTATCGCAAATAAAAAGACGTACCTCCATTTGCAGGCGGTGCAAAATGCAAATAAAAACCAGATGGCTGAAATTGACAGATGGCTGGATGCTGAAGAGGAAGCAGAAAAAGTGCCATCGATGCTGCAATTATTTGAAGCAACAGGAGCAGACAGAAAGTGCCGCGAAGCTGTTGAATATTATTCCAATCTTGCTTTTGAAAACCTGGCAGAACTTTCTGCAGATAAAGAACAAAAAAGGCATTTGCAAAGTTTGGCAGAAGATTTGCTGTATAGAGAACAGTAAACTGTTTACTATATAATTCTGTAAAGTTTGATTAAATCACTCTCGTCATTATGGAGCGGAATGCTTCATTTTATTTATCCATCCTTATGCGAAGGATGTGGCAAAACCTTATTGTCGCAAGAAGAGGTTTTGTGCATAGAATGCGTTGCTCTACTGCCGCTTACCATGTATCACCAGATTGCGGAAAATCAGACTGCACAACGATTTGCCGGGCGTATCAATTTTGAAAATGCCACATCTTTGGCCTATTATACCAAAGAAGGAATACTGCAACATTTGCTGCAGGAATTTAAATATCGGGGTAATAAAAGGGTAGGATCTTTTTTGGGGAAAAAATTAGGAATTGCACTCAAAAAAGAAGGCTGGTCATCAAATATTGATATGATTGTTCCGGTTCCTCTACATTTAAAGAAAGCGAAATCCCGAGGGTATAACCAAAGCGAAGTCATAGCACAGCAAGTGGCGGAAATCTTAAATGTATCGATAAACAACCTGAATCTGATTCGCATTAAGAATACCGGTACACAAACCAGCAAAAGCCGGGTAGAAAGAGCGGACAATATGAAAAATGCCTTTTTGGTGAAAGAGTCCGCTGCCTTTGCCGGCAAACACATTCTACTACTTGATGATGTATTGACTACAGGCGCAACAATAGAGGGTTGTGTAGCAGCATTATCGACTGTAGCAGGAATTAAAATAAGTATTGCTACAATTGGTATTGCTACAAATTAGTGTTGCCACGATTTATATTCCTCGTAAGAAATTATTTTATATCCTTCAGGAATTTTAAAAGCCCCATTATCCTGTGGTGTAGCTTCGATTTTTTGTAGTTCGAAATGAAACTGGCTGCCATCGTCATTTTTAATATCATAGGCTAGCGGTAAAAACTGAAAGAATGGAAAGTTTTCAAAAAGAAATTCGTTGTTAATCGTCCATTCTTTTGTATAATAAATCAGGAGTGGAGGCGCATCATTGCAAACGAGCTTTGCCTTCTCGGTCTTAAAGTTTGCAATGCTTTTGATGTCATTTGTGTATTCTTCCGTTGTAAAATTTACACACTTTAATTGTTTCTTTTTTAGTTGTTCGGCGTCCAGCTGTAAGGCAAATTGTTCCCCACCTATTTTTCGGAGCGAGTAAGCATCTTTGCCTTTTTCAAAGAGCAGCGTATTGTTAAATCCGGAGCTCAGGCTCAGCTCTTTGAGGACTGCATTTCCTTTCACTTTTATTTTCAATTCTCCAGTTGAAATTTGCTTTTCAAGTTTCGGATTCACGGCCTCAATTTTTACATTATAAACAATTTCTCCTTCAATAAAACTGGTTTGCGCACTTAAATTTAACGAAATGAAGGCCAGGAAACTTGTTGTTAATGATATAAATGTATGACGCATAGAGACTGATTTACGAGACTTGTTGCTGTAAATGTATAAAATAAAAAAGCCGGGTAACAATTTGTTATCCGGCTTTTTGAAAAAGAAATTAAAATTATTGGTGAGTAATTTTTCTTGTAGCAATTACATTTCCTTTACTGTCAGCTACACGAACAAAATAAATACCGGAAGGCATCTCAGTATTAAACTCACAGCGTGCGCTATTCTTATCCGTTACTTTATAAACATTTACAACTTTACCAATCAGATTGTAAATAGTGATGCTTTTTACATCGCTGCTTGGACTATATACAACATCAATGTAATTGGTAGCCGGATTGGGGTAAATTAATACCTCATCATCATGACGGAGTGTAGTAGAAATAATTCCTGTAGGGCTTTTATAAGCAATAAATGTCGCACTCTTGCTTGGACCACCTCCTGAATTTGCAATATCTAAAGTAACTGTCGCTTTAGTATTATTTGGTGCAGCGTCACCGTTAAACATAACTTTAAAATTACCTGCACTACCAGAGTTAACTGGATATGTAGTAAAAGAGGTGGTTCCTTCTTTTAAGCCCGGAGTGCTTGTGGCTTTGCAATCATTATTATCACATGTACCTTCCAATACCCAACCAGATGGGAAATCGTAAGTTATCATTTTCCAATTATAAGTGGCAGAAAAAGGACCGGGATTGTTGACATTATTTTTTACATCAACGGTATATCCAGCGCTTATCCAATATCCTTTTGTGGTATCATGATCTAACGTAAAAGACTGAGCTTTTACACCAGCAACTGATAGCAATAACGCTGCAACTAGAGTAAATTTTTTCATAATCATATCAAATTTCTACCTGCAAGATAATGATTTCTTTAATTACAACTCCGATAACTGATATTTATTTTGTTAAAAGAAAAAATTGTTTTGTATGCGAGAAAGTCAAAGTGTACCTTGCTTTTGATAAAATAAGCATTGACTCTTACTATGAACAATATAAAATTTTGGAAACCTTTTCTTCTTGGGGCTACCGTTGTGGGTGGATTATCTTTATTTATTCAGGCAAAAACGGCAGATTCGTATTTCGAACTATCTAAAAATATGGAGGTGTTCTCAAACATATTCAAAGAATTAAATACCTATTATGTTGACCCTATTGAGCCTGGAAAACTTACTAAGGTTGGCATAGATGCCATGCTTAATGATCTGGATCCATATACTAACTATATCACCGAATCTGATATCGAGGATTATGAGTTTATGACAACCGGCAAATATGGTGGAATTGGTGCTGCATTGCGTAAAAAAGAAAAGGAGACGTTTATTGGTGATATTTATGAAAACAGTCCGGCTCAAAAAGCAGGATTGCATTCAGGAGATAAAATCATTTCTATTGATGGAAAAAGTGTATTTGACAAGACGATTGACGAAATAAGCGTTTTGCTGAAGGGAAGTGCCGGAACAAAAATTGTTATGAAGGTAAAGGATGCATTTACCGATGCGGAGGTTGAAAGAATCGTAACCCGGGGTGAAATAGAAGTGTCAAGTGTGCCTTATGCCGGCTTCATCGGTGCGAACAATGATATTGCGTATGTAAAGCTCACACAGTTTACCCAAAACTGCGGCAGAATGGTGCGTACAGCGTTGGACAGTCTTAAAACAGCAAATCCGAAGATGAAATCTGTTGTGCTGGACTTAAGAGGCAACCCTGGCGGCTTGTTGGATGAAGCAGTAGAAGTATGCAATATTTTTATAGAACGAGGTCAGCTTGTGGTAAGCACAAAGGGCAAGGATAAAGAGTGGGATAAAAACTTTAATACAGAAGGTGGTGCATGGGACACAAAAATTCCTCTGGCAGTTTTAGTAAATGGTTCTTCTGCCTCAGCTTCAGAGATTGTAGCCGGCACAGTGCAGGATCTTGACAGAGGTATTGTCATTGGATCCAAATCTTATGGGAAAGGTTTGGTGCAAACTACGCGCCCTGTAGGTTTTAATGCACGATTGAAATTGACAACAGCTAAATATTATACACCAAGCGGGCGCTGCATTCAGGCTATTGATTATTCTCATAGAGATGAAAATGGCTTTGCAGATAAGTTTGCAGATTCTTTGATTGGAACCTTTAAAACCAAAAATGGTCGAATCGTAAAAAGTGGAGGAGGCGTTACGCCGGAAATTATTACAAACGATGAAAAGTTAAGCGCACTAGCCGGAACGCTTTATTCCAAAAACTATTTCTTCGATTACGCTACACAATATGTGAAGCAACACAAAAGCATTGCCACTCCTAGTTCTTTTTTCCTTACTCCTCTCGAGTTTACAGATTTTAGTAATTGGCTTTCAGGAAAAGATTATGCTTATAAAACGAAGACAGAAATCCTTTTGGATTCTCTGGGTTCGGCAGCTAAAGAAGATAAGCTATACGAAGCAAGCAAAGTAGAATTGGCAGCGTTGAAAACGAAAGTAATGCATGATAAAAAGCAGGACTTGTTGAAAAACAAAGATGAAGTAAAGCGCATTCTGGAAAACGAAATTGCTGCAAGGTATTATTATCAAAAAGGCAGAATTATTCAAAATCTCAGAGAAGACGAAGCGATAAATAAATCAATCGAAATTTTAGGGAAGCCGGAGCAAATTCAGGCAATGTTGCAGCCTAAAAAATAAAACAGGAAGTTTTCAGAACAATAGCCAGCATGCGTTATACCGTTGCTTTTCCTGCGGGAAATACAGAATATTTTTCAAACTCAGATTATTCCCAATTGCTGCAAATTGCACCAATTGCAAGTTCTGTCATCATTACTGATGAAAATGTCAATCAGTTGTATGGCCATCTTTTTCAAGATTACAAGACATTGATAATAGAATCCGGTGAAAAATCGAAAACCTGGGAAACAATCCAGCTGCTCGCAGAAAAGCTGGCAGGATTTGAAGTGCATAAGGGGATGAAACTGATAGGGATTGGTGGTGGCATGGTTACAGATGTTGTTGGCTTCCTGGCTTCGGTATATATGCGTGGCATGAAGTTTGCATTCGTACCGACTACATTATTAGCTATGGTAGATGCAGCGATTGGTGGGAAAAATGGTATCAATGTTCATCAGTTTAAAAACATGTTGGGTAGTATACGCCAACCGGAATTTATTTTATACGATCAATCGTTTTTAGAAACATTGCCTGATGTAGAATGGTCTAATGGTTTCGCCGAAATAATAAAATATGCCTGCATTGGCGATGCCGCAATGTTTGAGGAATTGGTGATTTCAACACAAATAACTTTTAAAACACGAGCATCGAATTTAACCAGCTTGATTAACAAATGTGTACAGCAAAAGAATTCAATTGTTCTGGCTGACGAGCAGGAAAAGGGTTTGCGCAAAACCTTAAACTTCGGACATACTGCAGGCCATGCCTTTGAAACACTTTATCATTTGAAACACGGTCAGGCTGTGGCATTAGGCATGATAGTGGCTTTGATTGCTTCAGAAAAAGCAGTAAACGTATCCACTGATATCCGACCAAAGTTCGTCGAACTTTTAAAACAATATTCGCTACCGGTTTCACTGAAGTTTGATGTGGATAAAGTAATAAATACCATACACCTTGATAAGAAAAGAAATGGTGGAAAAATTGATTTTATCTTGCTGGAATCAATAGGAAATGCGGTAATTCATCCACTTTCTTTTGAAGAGATTCGAAATGCACTTCAAATCTTTGCGCATGGAAGTTATTCTTGAACCGGCTAATGTTTCCGGAGCCATTCCGGTACCATCTTCTAAAAGCATCAGTCAGCGCATTTGCGCTGCGGCACTATTACATAAAGGGAAAACGTTGGTGCAGAATTATGGCAACTCGAATGATGAACAGGCGGCATTAAATATTATACAGCAACTTGGCGCTGAAGTTTCTTTTTCTGGAAATACATTATCAATAGTGTCAACCGGTTTTATTCAATCGACAGAAAAAATTGACTGTGGCGAAAGCGGTCTTTCCGCACGCTTGTTTACACCCATTGCAGCGCTTAGTCCTGAGACTGTAATTATCGATGGTAGCGGATCTTTGCGCAATCGACCGATGAGTTTTTTCAAAGAAGTATTTGAAGGTTTAAATGTAAAACTTCCCTCTTTCGAAGGGAGGATTCCCTTTACTGTTCAGGGACCCATTAAAGCTAAAGACATAATTGTTGACGGTAGCCTAAGCTCGCAATTTATAAGTGGTCTATTATTTGCTTTTGCTCATTCAGCAAGTCGTGAAATAGTAATCGAAGTAGAAAATCTTGTTAGTAAACCTTACATCGATTTGACGCTTGATGTACTTGAACTGTTCGGGTATAGTATCATTAATGACAAATATCAAAGGTTCACTATTCGACCGGAATTATTTACGCATCAGGAATCCATCGCAGTCACAGTAGAAAGCGACTGGAGCAGTGCAGCATTCTGGATTGCGGCGGCTACAATTAAAGGTTCTGTTACACTTTCAGGTTTGAATGAAAACAGTAAACAGGCGGATAAAGTTTTCTTGGAAATAGTAAAAAAAATCGGAGCGATTGTGCGATGGGAGAATGGCGATTTAATTATTCAATCTGCACAATTAAATTCATTTGAAGCAGACCTCACGGATGCGCCCGATTTGTTTCCTTTACTTGCCGTTATGGCGGCCTCCTGCGAAGGGAGATGCAAACTAAGAGGATTGCATAGATTGGTGCATAAAGAAAGCAACCGTGCGGAAAGTATTGCCGGCTTGCTTTCTCAGCTGGAAGTTGTTTTTGAAATTGTAGCAGACGAAATAATAATAACAGGAAGAAATTCTTTCCCGGCAATCAAATACAATTGCCCGAACGATCACCGGATGGCGATGGCTGCGGCGCTGGCAGCAATGAATTCCAAAGGTGCACTTGAAATAGAAAATGCAGAATGCGTGAATAAATCTTATCCGGATTTCTGGAAAGATTTGGAAACGTTTACACAATAAAAAGCCCCGAAAATTTTCGGGGCTTTTTTAGAATTTTATTTACTCAAATGCATACTGCGCTCTTTATAAAGATTGCGGAACCAGGGATCTTTCAGGTTTTTGATAAAGCGGATGGCTTCACCTGTGCTCTTCATTTCGGGTCCCAGTTCTTTATTTACATTCGGGAACTTGTTGAAGCTGAATACCGGCTCTTTTACGGCAAAACCTTCCAGTTTGTTTTCCATTACAAAGTCTTTCAGTTTTGCACCCAGCATTACCTGCGTGGCAATGTTCAGGTAGGGAACACCATACGCTTTCGCTATGAATGGCGTGGTACGGCTCGCTCTTGGATTTGCTTCGATCACATAAACCTTTCCTTCTTTAATGGCATACTGAATGTTGATCAGACCTTTGATGTTCAGGTTGAGCGCAATTTTTTTAGCGATATCTACCATCTCTTCTACTACAAGTGGTGGAAGATTGAACACAGGCAAAACCGAATGACTATCTCCACTGTGGATACCTGCCGGTTCGATGTGCTCCATAATTCCCATGATGTGAACATCCGTTCCATCACAGATCGCATCAATTTCTGCTTCCTGACAACGATCAAGGAAATGGTCAATCAGGATTTTATTCCCCGGCAAATGCTTCAGCAAACTGATCACACTTTTCTCCAGCTCATCGTCGTTAATCACGATGCGCATTCTTTGTCCGCCTAACACATAAGAAGGGCGAACCAGAACTGGATAACCCACTTCGTTGGCAACTTCAATGGCATCGTCTGTACCATAGGCAGTTCCATAGTTTGGATAAGGAATGTTCAATTCTTTCAACAAGTCAGAGAAGCGGCCGCGGTCTTCTGCGATATCCATTGCGTCAAATGAAGTGCCAATGATTTTAATTCCTTTTTCTTCCAGTCTTTTGGCGAGCTTCAAGGCAGTTTGTCCGCCAAGCTGAACGA
>DLGS01000002.1:7515-8105 GCA_002482815.1 Bacteroidetes bacterium UBA7688 | reverse complement strand
AAATATCCAGCCGGAATACCCAAAACCCAGTAAGCAATAAAAATCAGCACTGTTGGCATTTTCACATCTTTAATACCGCGAAGCAAGCCCGAGCCTATGGCTTGTGTCGCATCCGAAATCTGAAATATAGCTGCCAAAACAAATAGGGTGGATGCCATTGCTATTACCTCTGCTTTATGATTAAACAACAAAGGCAAATCATTGCGAAATACCACAAAAATCATGGCGCAAAAAATTCCGTACGCCAAAGCTGTCAGCAAAGTGCTCTTGCCGATAGCAGAAATCTTACTGAAGTTGCCGGTTCCAAATGCATTGCTCACCCTTATCGAACCAGCCTGAGCCAGTCCCATCGAAGCCATAAAGGTAAAGGCAGCACAGCTTAATGCTATTTGATGCGCTGCTTGCTCTACTACACCAATAGTTCCTATAATAATACCCGATACCACAAACGCCCCTGCTTCCATGCCAATTTGTAAGCCACTCGGCACGCCAATCTTCAGCAATTCTTTGAAGGTTGCTGCGCTGAAATACCATTGATTTTTGCGAACAGCAATATATTTCCGAAACAGTTTATGACGCAACACCACCAT
>DLGS01000002.1:7198-7496 GCA_002482815.1 Bacteroidetes bacterium UBA7688 | reverse complement strand
AACCTAAAGCCACAAAAATAAAACTACGGGTAATGAGCGTACCATATGCCGCGCCCATCATTTCCATCCTCGGGAAACCCCAATTACCGTAAATTAAAAGCCAATTGATAAACACATTGATGGGTAGAGACAAAATGCTCAGAACCATTGCCGTGCGTGTATGCTGGAGTCCATCTGTAAATTGTTTGAGTGCCATAAACAGCAACATCGGTATCAAGGAGAGACTCATCACCTCCAGAAAAGGAATGGCCAGACGCGCCACTTCCGGGTCTTGACCCAAATGCAAAATCACATTTTT
>DLGS01000002.1:0-7120 GCA_002482815.1 Bacteroidetes bacterium UBA7688 | reverse complement strand
ACGCAATCAACAGCGAAAAAAATGCGCACATCCAAAAGCCATTAAACAAATAATGTGACACCTTTTTGTTATCATTTTGCCCTTGCGCCATCGATACGGTTTGCGCAATAGACATTGTCATACCGATGCCCAACACAAATGGAATACCCAAAACGTTTATCACCAAAGACGCTGCTGCCAGCTGCACGTGACTGATAGCGCCAATCATTGCTGTATCCAATAAATGCAAAGCCATTTGCGCCAGCTCACCAAAAATGATTGGCAATGCCAGCTGCACCGTTTGTTTGGCTTCAATTTTCAATTCCATAGTGATGCTTAAAATTCTTCGAACTTGCGAAGATAGTCTTTCCAAAGTCCATTCTCCGTTGTTTAATTAAAGAAAAACTCCGGCGATGCGCCAATCCTTTTGTCAGGAAAGGCTCAAGCGCCAGAGTTATAAATAAATACTGTTGTTTTTTTATCTCTTGATTTCTTCCCTGATATCGGCAATAATACGCTGCGCAATATTGTTGGCTGTTACCTCACTGATACTTTCGGCATAAATACGAATAATGGGTTCGGTATTTGATGTACGAAGATGAACCCAATCTTTATCAAATTCGATTTTCAATCCGTCCTCGGTATTGATGGGCTGAGCTTTATATTTTTGCTGAATGGCTGCGAAAATTTTAGCCACATTCAAACCTTCCGGCAATTCTATTTTATTCTTTGAAATAATATAATGCGGATAAGTATTGCGCAGGCCGGAAACCGGTTTGCCGCTTTTTGCCAAATGAGTAAGGAACAAAGCTATTCCAGCCAGCGCATCGCGGCCATAATGCAGTTCCGGACAGATTACGCCTCCATTTCCTTCTCCGCCTATTACAGCATTGTGTGCTTTCATTTTGGTCACTACATTCACCTCACCCACAGCACTTGGAAAATATTGCCCGCCATGCTTTTCAGTCACGTCGCGCAAAGCCCTTGTAGAAGACATATTTGACACTGTATTGCCACCTTTGTGATGACTGAGAACATAATCGGCAATTGCAACCAAGGTATACTCTTCCCCAAACAAGGAACCATCTTCGTTTACAAAACAAAGCCTGTCCACATCAGGGTCAACCGCAATACCAAGATGAGCGTTTTCTTTCACCACTTTACTGCAAAGACCAATCAGGTTTTCAGGCAGAGGTTCGGGGTTGTGTGCAAAATCACCTGTCACATCATTATTAATCACGATTATATCTTCCACTCCCAAAGCCTTCAGCAAAGCCGGCACAAAAGTGGCACCGGTAGAATTTATTGCGTCAACAACTATTTTAAAATTCTTTGAGCGGATAGCTTCAATATCTACCAAAGGATGAGCCAGCAAAGCATCAATATGCTTTTGCATAAAACTATTGTCGTGTGTTACTTTACCAAGATGATTGATATCTGCATAGTCTGCTTCATTAGTGTCGGCAAAATCGAGAATCCATTGTCCGTCTGCGGCGCTTAAAAACTCACCATCTTCATTCAATAACTTCAATGCATTCCATTCTTTTGGATTATGGCTTGCGGTAAGGATTATACCACCCGCTGCTGACTCCATTTTTACTGCCATTTCTACAGTAGGTGTAGTGCTCAATCCCAGGTCTACCACATTGAATCCACAATTCTGCAAAGTCGGAACAACCAGATTTCGTACCATTTCGCCACTCATACGCCCATCTCTGCCAAGTACTATTGTATTATTTCCTTTATTGTCCTGGCGAAGAAAGTGTGCGTATGCCGTTGTAAATTTCACCAGATCAATTGGTGTTAGTCCATTACCTGCTTTACCACCAATTGTGCCTCTGATACCAGAAATTGATTTGATTAGTGCCATTATATTTTGTTGCTAAAAAATTTAAACGTTTAAATGAAGCTTAGTTTCGCTAAACCTAATTTTAAATACAGGAATTGTGCTGTAAAAATTCAGGCAGAAAAAAGCCTCTTTCTAAATTGCGAATATAGAAAGAGGCTGCAAATTTATCGATAGTTTATTACTTTATCTTTACCTCTTTGGCTTGTAAAACCTCTTTATTATCTCCATCAAAATTGCTGATAAAACCTACAATTTTACAATTTTCCAGTTTCCAGGCCGGAGCCGGTTTGAAAGAATAATTATACACGTAAACAGTTCCGGCCTTTTTAGTTGCCATAGTATCCAATACTGCCTTGCCATTATAAGGTGTCAGACATTTACGAAATACGTGCGTATGATTGTAATGCATATCCACACTATCCGGATATTTTTGTGCGTCAACAATATCACTTTCTATCACTCCAAGAGTAAGAATATTTTTATTTGCAACGGCACTCGTATAGGCCACTTTTACATTTACACTAACCAAATCTTCAGTACTGTTGTAGCTGGAAGTAATATACAAATTTACCGGGCTGGCAATTGTAAGACGCTTGTTGAATTCAGAAGCCCAAAGATTACGATCAATTAATTTAGATGAACTTACATTAACACGATCAATACCTGCTTTAGGGATAGAAGTTACTCCACCAAAAATTATATCACCGATAAGTGTAGCAGCAGAATCGCGAAAATCGTAAACACTATTATGACCACTTAATTCTTTTACAGGCTTAAAAATAGCACCACCATTAAAAGTGTGATAAGCAACAGCCACAACTCGTTCGCCATTGGTAGCAATAAGGCTTGCAACGGTTGCGTGGCCATCAGGGCAATTTGTACAGGATGCTCCTGTAAACTCTTCAATTAAAACATTCCTGCTTTGAGGAGTTTCTATTGTAGCGGAGTAAGTGGTATCGACAAAATTCTCCGGACCGTTTATCAAAACACCTTTCTCCTCACATGACTGTAGTACGGCAAGCAGGCAAAGCGCGCCCAAATTCAACAACTTTTTCATTTAATTTCCTTTTAAAATAAGACACCGAAAGTACGAATTATTCCTGTTTAAGGATTCACCACCTCGTAATTATTACTTTCTGATAAAATTGACAATAGCAGGACTTAAACCATTTGCCAGCGGCAAATCAATATTGTTATAAGCCGCTCTGTTTTCTTCAGGCGTTTTTCCCCCATCTTTCAGCACATGATTCATACCCTCTATTACTACGGAAGTTGCCGCAGGTTTGGCCGTTTTAAGTCTCTTCATTTCTGAAACATCTACCTGCAAATCTGAACTGCCATTTATCAGCAACACTTTGGTATTCAGTTTTTTAATCTCAATACCGGGATCATAAGCAAACCACGAAATCAGATATGGCTGAACCGATTCGCTGAAAATAGAGGTTAGCTGAGGATTTTTGACCAAAACAGTATTTCCCTTGGCCAAAGAAATTAAAATAGAATCCGCAGCAGGTGAAAGTTGAGGCGCATTTGCTGCAATTTGTTTTTTCATAATAAAATCTGCCCGCTGACCGGCTCCTGCCAGTGAAATAAACCCATCCACCTTTTCTTTATTAGCTACTCTCATTCCTATCAGCGAGCCCTCGCTATGGCCAAGAATAAAGACTTTTCCAAAACGTTTATCTTCTTTTATTTTTTTTGCAAATAATGCAGCATCGCCCACCATATCATCAAAACGGGTCGAAATCATAGCTGCCGGACTAAGCGCACTTTTTCCTATTCCACGTTTGTCATATCTGACACTGGCAATCCCGGCATTTGCTAAGGAATCTGCCAATATTTTGTAAGCATTTGAGTGGAAGCCCAGATCACTGTTGCAATTTCTGTCAGTCGGACCAGATCCGGCAATAATCAGCACAACACTTGGTTTCACCTGCGCTTGCTTTGGCATTTGCAGTGTGCCATAAATAGTGTAATCATCAATCGTTTGAATATTGAAATTTGACGAGTCCGGCGTTAAAGTAACGGGTTTTGTTTCTTCATTTTTCACGGGTTGAAATAACAACATACCCAGTTGCTCACTGGGATTTAATGCTATTACAATAAACAATTCGGCCTTTTCAAATATACCTCGATAGGTCATATTTACTTCAGTTTCCTTCTCTATTTTATAACTTCTTAGCTGACCAACCTGTTGATGTATTGTATTCAACATGTCTTTGGTTTTCACCAGTGGCAAAGCATATTGCATCCTTTCAGAATACATGGCATAAAGGCTGTCTGCATTCTTCTCATTATAATATTTCTGGAAACGACTTATGGCCAAAGGATAATTTCTCTGACTTTTTTGAGCGATTGTACTGCTCAGATTAAAAACTGCAATAAGAAATAAAAGGACTTTTTTCATTAATGATTAAATTTGGGTAGGTGTTGCAGGAGATGAGGTTGTATTGCCCGACGGACATTTACTTTTTCTTTTAAACTTAATATCGCGACCAACACTAATGAGCAAAAGATTTACTTTTTTGCCGGCATAGGGTGCAATTAAAGTTCCCATAGCCGAAGGCCCGCTGAAAGACTCATTTAAAAAGTTGCCGGGATAATATTGAATTTTTAAGGAGCTGGATTTAATGCTAAGTCCCGCAAAAACATAAGGCATTAATAAATTGGTATGGTCGCTGAACCACTCGCCATACTTTTGTTTTTTCACAGTTGCACTCCAAAATTTTTCTTTATAATGAAAAGCAAGGTCTACACCTCCGCCCAGGAAGAAATAACTGTTCTTAGGCATATTCCCCACCTTGATTCCCAACGGCACCCCTATGGTGTAAACACGCTGCTTCATTGTTGCATCAGTAAGCGAGTATTTCTCTATGAAACCAATATTTTTAATATCTAAACCAGTATATACACCAAGCGTTTTATTAAAGTTATAATTGAAGGTGCTGCCAAAATTAAAAAACATTGTAAACCGCAATGTTCCAAGACTATTAACGCCTTTGTTATCAATCATAGCGGTAGAAAAAATCATCCCATCCAGTGAATTGCCGTTGTAAATTTTTCTGATTGGCACTTTGCAGGTGGTATCGCTACACATTGATTCACCTGCTTTCATAATTCTGTCTTCTGCCTTTACATTACTTCCTGAAAAAACAACGGCTAACAAAAGAAAGCCTGCAAATACCTGTTTCATACAATTTCGTTTTTAAGTTGCAAATATAGGATGCAACCCTGCTATTTTTTCAGTTTTTTGGGTTTGGCACAAGGATTGTCCCCATTATATATCAGCATTTTGGCAACATTTCTAAACCCGGTTTTGCCATTATGTCTGTATTTTTAATTCATTAAAGACTATTTTTTCAGAATGAAATCAATGATAGATATGATGTTTAGCCAAAATGACCAGGAAATGGAGTTCATGCCTATTGTTCCCTTGGGCGAAGATGAGCTGAATGACGAAGAAAAAAAGAAATTACCTACCGATATACCACTGATTGCATTGCGCAATACCGTTCTTTTTCCTAATGTAGTATTACCCATTACTGTTTCCAGAGAAAAATCGGTTAAAGCCATTGAATTTGCAAACGCCAATGGAAAATGGATTGGTGTGTTGGCACAAAAAGATATGAACAATGAAGATCCCGGCACTGAAGATATCTATGCAACGGGAACTTTGGCCAAAATTGTCAAACAAATCAAGATGCCGGATGGCAACACCACTTTGTTTATTATGGGCAGAATGCGTTTCACCATCAAAATGATGACGCAAACCGAGCCTTTTTTCAAAGCTAAAATAAGCCTGAAGGACGACATCTATCCAAAGAATGATTCTGAATTTGATGCGATAATGTCTTCTGTTCGTGATTATTCAGAGAAAATACTCACGCAATCGCCAAACCTTCCCAGCGAGGCGGGGATTGTTTTGCGCAACATCGAGCAACAATCTTTCCTGCTTCATTTTATCGCTTCAAACATCAATGCAAAACTGACAGACAAGCAAATGCTGTTGGAAGAAAATGATGTAAAAGTGCGCGGTGAAAAATTGTTGCAGATTCTGCAGGCCGAATTGCAGATTGTTGAACTCAAAAACGAGATTACCAACAAGACACGCGGCGAAATGGACAAGCAACAGCGCGAATATTTCCTGCAACAGCAATTAAAATCGATTAAAGATGAATTGGGTGGCGACCCGAACGAAAGAGAACTGAAAGATTTGCAAAAGCGCGCTGAAGGCATGAACTGGCCGGAAGCTGCTAAAGATTCTTTTCAGAAAAATATACAGAAACTGGAACGCATGCATCCCAGCACACCAGACTATTCCGTGATTTACAATCACCTGGATCTGATGCTGGACCTACCCTGGAATACTTATACTTCAGACAATTATGACCTGAATCATGCCCAAAAAGTGTTGGATGATGATCACTATGGAATGGAAAAAATTAAAGAACGCATTTTAGAATACCTGGCAGTGTTAAAACTGAAAGGAGACATGAAATCGCCCATTCTTTGTTTTGTTGGCCCTCCGGGAATTGGTAAAACATCATTGGGACGCAGCATCGCGAATGCAATCGACAGAAAATATGTACGTCTCAGCCTTGGTGGTCTGCATGATGAAAGTGAGATTCGCGGACATCGCAAAACCTACATTGGCGCCATGCCCGGCCGAATTATTCAATCTTTAAGAAAAGTAAAGTCGGCTAATCCCGTTTTCATTCTGGATGAAATTGATAAAATCGGCCGCGACCATCGCGGAGATCCGAGCTCGGCCTTACTGGAGGTGCTGGACCCGGAACAAAACAGCTCTTTCTACGACAATTACCTCGAAATGGAATTTGACCTTTCGAAAGTGTTGTTTGTAGCCACAGCCAACAGTTTACAGGATATACAACCGGCACTTCGTGACCGTTTGGAAATCATCCAGCTGAACGGATACAGTATTGAAGAAAAAACAGAGATCGCTAAAAGACATCTATTACCAAAGCAGAAAGAATTGCATGGTTTAAAAAAAACAAGCCTGAAATTTTCTGACAAAGTACTGCAACAGATGGTGCAGGATTACACCCGCGAAAGTGGCGTACGGGAACTGGACAGGCTGCTGGCTTCTATCATGAGGAATGTGGCAAAGGATGTGGCAATGGAACATAAAGTTTCACCGCAGGTCACCAGCGAAAAAGTGGTGAACATCCTGGGCAAACCAAAATTTTCGAATGACATCTATCAGCGCGGCCTTCCTGCGGGTGTGGCTGTTGGCCTTGCCTGGACATCCGTAGGCGGCGAAATCCTCTTTAT
>DLGS01000215.1 GCA_002482815.1 Bacteroidetes bacterium UBA7688 | reverse complement strand
AAAGGGTAGGCCGCAGCCTTGAGAAGTTGAATGAAACATAAAGATCCAAAAGGGGATTGGCCTTTTCGGACGTGATTTTTTCGATGCCCCCATCGGCATTTTCGAGGAATAACTGGCGCATTTTCTAGGACTTTGTTAATCATTGTTTTACACTGGCTTAACCAGGGCAAAACATATCGATTCTTTTTTCCCGAAAGTTTACAATCCAATTTTGTAATCATCCTGAATTTTCATTTCACAGACTTTTATTTTGGATAATTTTAGTGTTTATTTGTTTGTATATCAGATTATTAAAAATATTTTAAAATTTTCAGAAGAGCAGCAGGTCTCTCAATGCGAGCAGTTTTTTTCTGCCGGTCCAATGCGTTTTAACATTCGCCGGCGCATTATTTTAACACTGAAATTTTGCATGCGCCGAATGTAAATAGGTATATTTGGATTTAGAATCCACCCAAGACCAACGGTCAGATCTTTCAAAATGGAAAAAGCGATACGACTAAAAGTGAGAAAAGATTTGGATGCCCGCCAGCAGCATACCATCCTTAGGCTCAAGGGCAGCCTGATTTCCAAAGGCTATACCGAGATTATCCACATCCTGGACAAGGATGAGGAGTTTCATATCAATACCTTTGAAACGCCATCTGAAAAGCAAGTCGAAGTTAAGCAGTATATCGCTGCATTTATAAATCAGGAAAACATCCTGGATACTGTAACGATCGAATAGGTTCAATTTTCAAATAAAAGCTGCTTCGGTTGTGAAGGCAGAAGCACTTTTTGGTTTTAAGGTTGCACATGCTGCAAATAATTGTAATTTTATAAAAAATCTTACTAAAAACTTTTGGCGCATTGATGAACATTGATTTTCTGGATGCAGGCTGTGCGGATGCCATCCATATTAATTTTAAAGGCACTGATGATAAAACGCACAACATCATAATTGACGGCGGCAGCGAGAAGGGCCGCCTTTATGAGTCAGGGCTCAGAAAGAGATTGCATGAAATAGCCAACGTCAGAAAAGAAATAATTGATATATGGATCATCACCCACATTGATGATGATCATATAGGCGGAATTCTCCGTCTTCTTAAAGATGCTGACCTTCTGAAAGCCGTGGATCTCTCCAGAACCACTTTCTGGTTCAATTATTCCAACTGGGACTATGACACCGGCATCCGGAGCAATAACTTAAAAAATGTCAAGCAGGGCATTACCCTTAGGGAGTACCTTGCAGCCCATTCACATGTAAAACAGGACATAACCGACAGCCACCCCCTGATTGATTTATGGGGAGCCAAATTGATTATCCTGTCTCCCGACAATGCAAAATACAATTCGCTTCTCAAGCTGTGGAAAAATGAGGAAGTGAAAATGAGGGATAAGGAGCCTTCATCTTTAAAAAGCATTAGAAATAATGACTACGGCAGGAGGATTGAAGATTTCGATACTTCCAGGGAAGTGAAGGATGTTTCGGTGGAAAACGGATCAAGCATAAGTTTTATGCTGCAGTTCAACGGCGAATCATTTCTGTTTACTGCCGACAGCCATCCTGATGTACTTGTCTCGGCTATCAGGAGAAGATTCGGAGGGCAGAAGATCAAGCTAAAGCATATGCAGATTCCCCATCACGGAAGCAGGTATAATACAAGCAATGCTCTACTGGAGCTGGTTGACTGCGAAAATTACATTATTTCAGCAGATGGATATAACCGTTCAAATCTGCCCAACAAGGAAACTTTAGTGAAAGTGCTTCGCGCCAATCCCGATAAAAACATCAATTTTTTTATCACGCAGGAAAATGAACTTACAAGGAACATTTTTAAAGCAGATCCAGAATTTAATATTAATCTAATATTTCCCCAGCCGGGAAACAGCCACCTTCACTTTGAAATAGGATGACAGCAGAGAAAGATTTTATAGTAAGAATTGAAAATCCCCAGGGATTCAGCAGCGGACTTATATATTCGCCGGCCGGCCAATCAGAAGAGGCCTATGTTTTTACGGCAAGACATGCTCTGGTTGGGGATAATGGGATTGCATGGGATTGCAATGAGCTGTCAGTCGGATTTCTTACTGATAATGGATGGTCTGAGTATAAGCTGCAGGATGGGGATGTAATATTATTTGGCGAAAACAATGCAAGTGAAGATATAGGAGTACTGATAGTCAAAAAGCAATTCCTTCCCGTATCGCTTAACTATGATAAATGCCCTGAAATCTGCCTGGTGCCGGCTAAAGTCCATGAGCTTGAGATAACAGGTTTTCCTAAAGTGGTTCTTAATCAATTAAAAAGAACGCTGCACCATTTGATGCCCCTTAAGGATAGAGATTACGAAAGGCAGATACAGATTGAGGTATCAGATCCCCTGACCGGGGAGTACAATGACGACAACCTTGTGGAAGGCTATTCGGGAAGTCCGGTATTTGTTAAAGTGAATGGCAGATATTTCTGCTGCGGCCTATTTCTTGCCTATGAGACAAATAATAAAAGAATATTGGGGATCGATCTTTCTCTGGTAAATGATCTTCTGGCGTCAAGATCGCTGCCCCTTTTATCATTGCTGCAGATAGAGACAGACCCTACTGTGCTTGAAGCAGCTGAAAAGCTTAATGAAAATTCTTTCAGGGTGCTTTCAAGAATACGAGACAGCGTTGGAAAAGTCAACCTGCCGAGGACCGAAATTTCAGCCGCTGCTTTGGAAGTTATAAAAAACGGCAAGCTGGCAATATTTACAGGAAAGCCGGGAAGCGGAAAATCGGCGATGGTTAAGAAGATTTTGGATGGACTAAAAAGCGATTTTGAAATATTTGCTTTTCAGGGCGAGCAGCTGGACAAAAAAAGCATCGAGGAGATATTTGCAGATAAGCCCTTCTGCTTTGGCATATCCCTTTCAGAGGTTCTTGATTCCCCGCAATTCGGTAAAAAGAAAATTTTCCTTATAGACAGCATCGAAAAAATACTTGAAACGGATAATGCTGAGACAATATTGGATTTTTTTGATCTGCTTTTTAAAAGAGAGGATATTACATTAGTGTTTACCTGCAGGAGCTATGCGGCCGAGCATTTAAAAATCCGTTTTTTAAGGCAGTTTCCCGCTTTTCCCGATTTTGATGTGCCTGCGCTTGATGCAGCGGAGCTGGAATGCATCGCTGAGAGCTATCCGATGCTGAGAACGTTAGCAAAAAATAAATCCCTTTTGAAAGTTCTCCAGATTCCCTTTAATCTGGATAAGGCAGTGTCTTTACCTCAGAATTCGGTAAAAGATGATATTGATACTGAAGCAAGGTTCAAACAGATCATGTGGGAATATGTGATTGAAGGGCGCGAAAAGGAATCAGATCCCCGAAAAAGACAGCTGCGCGGTGAGACATTTATGGAAATTGCCCTGAAGAGGGCATCGGCAATGAGCGCATATGCAACTGTTGAGCACGCACGCGCTGACATACTTCACGAGCTGACCGCTGACCATATTATTGATCCCGAACCGGTATACAGAAGAAGCTTTGCGGCAGCTCATGACATCTATGAGGACTGGGCATTGACAAGGCATATTGACAGCAATTATCTGCAGTACATTGCTGAAGAGGGCAATTACGGCGCTTTTTATGATGCAATAGGAACCGCTCCGGCAGTCCGGCGAGCCTTCAGAATCTGGATATCAGAAAAAATACAGGCAATGGACGGATCTGCAGGCCAGCTCGTAAAATCAACCCTCAACGATTCGGCAATCCAAAACTACTGGAAGGATGAAATATTAGTTGCTGTCATGCAGTCGCATTACAGCAGTGATTTTCTGCGGGAAAACAAGGATTTTCTATTTTTAGATCAGTTTAAATATTTCATAAGGATAATTTTTTTAGTTCGGGTTTCGTGCCAGAAGCCGGATTTTTCCCTCCTGAACGCATTGGATGTGGACAAAAGGACTCAGGTATATCACAATATCAATCTGGTTCCCTACGGTGAAGTATGGGCCAATCTCATTGAATTTATTTTCTTAAACCTGAATCTGCTGCAGCCACAGATGAGATTGATACTATCAATGCTGCTGCAGTGGGAGAAAGGCCTGAAAAAAAACGGATCGTTTCCTGCCGAGGCCGAGCATGCGGCTAAAATTTTAATATGGTTTTACAGTAATTTTACATCAGGTGTCCCATCTGGCCAGGGAAGGGCTAAAACTGAGAATCTTGAAAATGGAATATTAATGCTTTTCCGTCTGTCTGACTTTGTCAAAGATGAATTGAAATCATTAATAGAGGATGCGTTTAGAAATAAAAACAGGGATGCTGATTTTGAAATCGGCAATCTGTATGACAAGATTTTAGAGTATGCCCTTGACGGGTACGAAGGGCAGAAAATATGCAAAAATTATCCTGAACTTGTCCTTGAAATTGCAGAAAGCAAATGGTTTTATTATCCGCCGACTCCTGAGCAGATTGCAGAAATGAAGAGGCAGTCCATTCTGGGGCCGTACCACCGGTCGATGATGCACAGCGAGCAGGATTTCGGCTTCAGAAGGAGCACAGAAAGGCATTATTCACCTGGAAGCCCTTATGAAACGCCTATATTGAACCTTCTGCTGTATTCTCCCTTTGCAACTGTAGATTTTTTAGTGAAGCTATTTAATCACGCTGCCGATTCCTATATCAAGTCCGATTTCGGCCGGGACAATGAATTTCTGCATCCTGCCGACCACCGTTCGCAGATAACTGTTATAATGGACGACGGAAGAGAGATTAAACAGCATGCCAGCCCTTCATTATGGATGATGTTCAGGGGAACCTATTTTAATTCGCCTGATGTCCTGAAATCATGCCTAATGGCAGCCGAGTGCTATCTGCTGCAGATCGGCCGGGATATAAAAGAGAACAAGCATGACCAGTATACTAAATTTTTGAAGGCTTCCTGGGACTACATTTTTGAGGCTTTTTTAAGCAGATGCAACAGCGTCATGGGGTCGGCAGTGCTTATAAGTGTCGCTAATGAGCATATGGATCTTGCCGGAAGAAGAATTTTTCCTTTACTGAAAATAAGGGAGATTTATCATCTGGATTTCCACAGGTGCCTTAAAGAATCAGAAGCCTACAGTCCTCTGAGCTATAAAAAGCACCGCCAGCTGCGCCACCTGCAGCTGCAGAATTTCCAAACACTAAAGCATAGAAGCAAAAGCATTGAAGATCTGGTTATGAACCTTAGCCTTGGCGAGTTTCAAACCGAAATCTTTGGGATCATAGATAATTTTAATCTGGAAAACCCGACAGACCAAAACTGGCGTTTTGCACTTGCCCGGATAGACCGCAGAAAATTAAGAATAGTAAAGGAAGTTGAAAACGGCTATCTGTTAGAAACACAACTGGAGGATGACTTGCAAAAGGTTGTCGAGGAAAATAAGACGAAGCAGGAAGAGAACCATACCGTTTCTTATGCAGCATACTGGTGCATGCAGAAATTTAAGCATGAAACCGTGGAAGAGGACAGTTATGAAAAATGGTCGGAGTTCCACAAAATCTCTGTGGATGCCCAGGATAATAAAAACATCTCCAAGAGGCATAACCAGCCCGTGCTGGTGGCTGCAATGGGAATCAGGGATTTCTATAGGTCATTAAGCGCAGCAGAAAGAGAATGGTGTGAAACAAAAGTAAACGAGCTCTTTAAATACGAACTTTTCGAAAATAGGCTAATGGATTTTACGAATTCCAAATACACGGTGTATGAAACAGAAGCTGCCTTTTCTGTTGTTCCAATTTTGATGCTCAAGTCGGATGAGACGCAAAAGAGGTTGTACAAGCAGAATATTCTTTATTACTTAACGCATTTTCATCAGAGATCCGAGCACAATTCCCTGAGAGCGTCAATTAACAGCTACCTATGGAAGCATGATCCCGGTTTTGTATTAAACTGCATCTTCTGCATTGTGGAGTATTCAAAATTCTCGCACCTTAAGCACAGGCTGGAGCATTTAAGCGGATATAAATCTTATAAAAGAAATTTATTTTCCATTATAAAAACAGCGCATTATAGAATAAGGTTAAAAATAAATCCCCATTATAAACCCAAAGGCCGCATTGCGGGGCATATCAAATACAACGATGCCCTTAAACAATACAGCGCCGCTATTGATGCCATTATGAATAGGGTCGCTGAAGAGGAAACCCCAGTGCAGATTGCAATTCCTGAATATCAGTCAAATGCAGGCGACTGGCTTTTCGAAGCTTTAAAACTGGTGCCGGCTGAAACAGAACTCAAAATTCTTCGGGACTATTTCAAGAATGTCTTGAATTTCATTTTTGAAACCTTTGCAAAAGATTCCGATCCATATGACGACACGATCCATCATACCCTGCAGCAGTTTTTTCAAGAAAAATTTGCACTGTTTTTACTCAGCCAGCCTGAGGATACTGCAATTGAGAACTTTAAAGCATTAATTGACTGGGCCTATGCAGATGGCGTAAAAATCTTGTATTCCAATAAAAAATATGAATTTACCGTTAAGTGCCTGGAGGAAGTGGTAAACCAGTTTTTAAATGATGAGTCCAAAGCGGCAAATTTCTGGATTTTATGGAGTTATTTAAGCCATAAGATTTTAACGGCTAAGATGTTTATTTTTGATAAAGCCTTTCTTTTTAACCATCGCATACTGTTCTTAACGCAGTTGGATTGGAATCCCCTAAAAAATAAAAAGCATTTTTTTGAAACTTTTATACTCCAGGGGGGAGACCTTGAATCTTCCGGAAGATTAACAGCCGGCATTGGATTTGAGGAATTAATGCCTGACGCTGTCAGCTGGCTGGCTGAACGCATTAAAAAAGAGTGGCCCGGAAATAAAGACTGGGATTTTTATCTTGAAAAAATTATTATCCAGACCTATTATGACGGCCGCATGAGAAGAGAAATCACGGCAACCGCCAGATTAAGGAATGATTTTATTGCGCTGCTGGACAAGCTGATAGATCAGAGCGCTTCTTCCACAGCTTATATAATCCGTGAAGATTTCATATCTTCAAAAGGACTGCCGTAAAATTGGTGACATGTTTCAGTAACTCGGAAAAAAATACAGAAAAGATAAAAAAGATTCACGGTATTTATGAACCGCACCATTTTGTCTTTAATGACTGTATCTTTGCCTTTCGTGCAGACAGGTCGTTAATCTCATGGAGATAAAACAGTCCAACTACAATATAATGGGAATTTGGCTTAACGTCTTCATTGAAGGTATCCGTAAAATAAAACTGCGGGTCTGCTGAATTATAAATTAAGGCATATGCATTATCAGGATTCGGAGCCGAGATGCATCCATTAAACAGATTTACAATCTCCTGATCAGTAAGCGCACATAAAAAGTGGCAGATTAGTTCATTCATGGTATTACTTGTAAAATTTATATTCAATTCCAAATTTAAACACCGATGCCGGCGTAGATCCGGTTGGGAAAAAACGGATAATTAAAGTATCGCTGTTTTTTTTAGCTGTGATCTTATAGCCTCTTTCTTCCATGTAGGTGGAGGTTTTGTCCTGAGCATCAATAATTTCAATTTTGGCAGGATTTTTTGAAACCTTAAATATGGAATTATGTGTGTTTTCAAATATAAAAATATTTCCCTGTTTTTCCACTTCAATATAATCTGCTGAAACAGTATCAGAGCTCATGATCCGGTTAACTGCCCCTGAATTTAGATTATAAGTGGTTTCAACCATTTTGCCATAGCCCGGTTTTGAACTGCATGACAATAAAACAGCAAGTATGGGCAGCAGCGCTTCCTTTTTCATTTAGCCTTCTTTTACGTTATTAGAAATATAACCTTTTTTATACCCGATCTGAAATAAGAGGAGAAATAACTCCTCTTCGCATTATTGTCTGCTGTCTGAAGCAATGCAATAATTTTATTGTGTAAATATAGCCATATAATTATACCGCGGTTACGGTTTTCCGTATTGCAGACAATATCAGAATTATCGCTGAATATACGAATGTTCGTTCAAAAAATCGGAAATAAGCGGAGGAATCAACCGAAAGAAGACATCCGGCGGATTTTGAGGCGCCTATTATCGGCATCGCTCTTTTTTCATTGCCCAGCGGAACCGGCATTCGCTATACAGCGGATATAAATCGGTCTGATAAAATTGAAGTGCAGATCATTTTTTTAGGAGGCTGGAATTAAAAAATTAGCTAACTTTAGTCATAACAACAAATACAGTACAGTATGGATATTGATTATCAGGACCGCAATATTTTTGAAACGGATTATATTTTCAGGATACAGACCTTTGAGAAGTATCTGGAAAGTCCCGCCGCATCACAGCAGCATTATGCGGAGTATAAGGCGGGACTCATTCCCAACATCTTTTACGCGCATAATATGAAGGATGTGCTGAGCCTCTTCAAAGAAGAGTATGATGGCATAAAGTCAGGACTAGAGCGTTATGAAACGGACAGCAGCAATGATTTCCCGATGCTCAAGTCCTATGTAAACACGGAAAGGGATCTGCGAAAAATATTGGACAGGGACCAACTCAGAGACTATAATGAACTGCTGGAACGCTCCTTTGACAGCCAGAAGACCGATGCAAAGGCAGCTGCAGTGAGCAGGTTTTTCCTGCCGACGCCTCTGCTGGAAAACTATATCTATCAGGTGGAGAATATATTCGGAAAAGGCATTCTGGACTGATCTTCTTTTCTATGAGACATTCTCCCTAAATACCAATCCGCTATCTTAATTTTCGATCTATGGAACTGCATTTTGAAGATTTTGCGCTGACCGTCAGAGCCGGAGAGCTGGATGTGCCGTACGGCCTGAGCGATGAGGCGCTGTTTTTATCGGTGCGCAGCCATCTGGCGGGACTGCTTTGCGGGGCCGGTGCGGAAATTTTCCATTTTGGACCGGCGCCGGACAATACGGCCGACGGGCAGGATGAGCTGCTGGAGAACGGTATCTTCTACCGGATCATCGGATATGAAAAGAATCTTGGCATCGATCTGGAGAGTGCGGCGGATGAAATACTGAGCGCCTTCAGTTTCCTGGTCGAAAATTTCGAACCGCGATGGGCCACAATCTTCGTGGAGGAGGGATCCGCAAAAAGAGAGGTGACAATCGAGCTTCTGTAT
>DLGS01000081.1 GCA_002482815.1 Bacteroidetes bacterium UBA7688 | reverse complement strand
CACTGCTGGTGGTGCCAGCTGGGTGAGTTTTCACCACGGTGGCGGCGTAGGAATGGGTTATTCTTTGCACGCAGGTATGGTGATTGTAGCCGACGGTACTGCTGATGCAGATGAGCGCCTGAAGCGTGTACTGCATAACGACCCTGCTATGGGTGTGTTGCGCCACCAAGACGCGGGCTATGAAGATGCTCAGGAAAATGCCGAGAAATTCGGATTGGATATCTGGTAGGAAATTATTCATAAATCACAAAGCCCGTCAACTTTTTGTTGACGGGCTTTTTTTAGGGAAACTCTTTAGAACATTCCGAAGATCGCATTTTGCATATTGTTTCAAAAAACCCAACTGATAATCAATGCACAACGTCTAAATTTATATACAATAGCCCTGACCATGAAAAAAGCACTAATTACCCTTGCGGCAATCTTTTCCATATTTCAAGCAAATGCGCAATACGTAAACATCCCTGACGCCGCATTTGCAAGTTATTTAACTTCAAAATACCCCTCTGCTATGAGTGGTAGCATGATGGATACTACAAATACAGAAATCGTAAATGAAACTTATTTTAATTGCCTTACTCGAAGTATTTCTAATTTGTATGGCATTCAGTTTTTTGATAAGTTAAAGCATTTAGTTTGTGCACATAACAACTTAACTAGTTTACCTAATTTGCCAAACACTTTAGATACTTTAGAATGCTATGTTAATAAAATAACGAGCATTTCAAGCTTACCCAACTCATTGAGGGTCCTAAGCTGTAGCCAAAACAGTTTAACGAGTTTGCCAAAACTTCCAGATTCGTTAAGAGTTTTAGATTTATGGCAAAATAATTTGACAAGTTTACCAATCCTGCCAGATTCATTAATGTTTTTAGAGTGCAGTTATAATTATTTGACAAGCTTGCCAAACATTCCTATCAGTCTCAAGCAATTAAACTGCACTTATAATCCAAACCTCTTTTGTTTACCTCCTGTTTTTCAAGACAAAATTGAAACAATTAATGTGAGAGACAATACAAGAATTATCTGCTTACCAAATTCCTTTTCCTACACCTATAGTTCTGATGGATCAGGATCCCTACCTATTTGCAGCCCAGATTCTGGCTGCCCAATAGTTTATAACATTGCGGGTAATATTCACGAAGACACCTCTACTACTTGTTTATTGGATAGTTTGCACAATGGCATTAGATTACAAAATGTAAAGCTTAAAAAGTATAAAAATGGCATTTTGGACCATCAATTATATTGCACTATTGGGGGTTATTATAGTTTCGATGCAGACATAACAGATAGTATTGATATTGTAGTAGATACTACAGGGAAACCCTATTCGGTGAGCTGCCCCATTATTGGTCGCCGTAGCTTAAAACTTACACTTAGTGATTCCATTTTTTACAACCAAGATTTTGGGCTAAAATGTACTGGAGTTGATTTAGGTGTACAATCTATTTATGGTACACTCAGAAAAGGTTTTACTCGTCCTGTTTATATCAATGCAGGTGATTTAACCAGGGCATTTAATTTGAATTGTGGCAAAGGGATAAGTGGCACAGTTACCACTACTATTAGCGGTTCTGCTTCGTATGATACTCCATTTACTGGCGCACTTACACCAAGTTCTGTTTCGGCTAGCAGCATCACCTATACAATTTCAGATTTTGGAGCAATAAATATTGATTCTGCATTTAATATTTTGGTAAAAGTAGATAGTTCTGCTGTATTGGGTAGTAATATTTGTATCAGCACGGTTGTATCTACCAGTTCTGTAGATATTAATCATGCGAATGATAGTTTAACCTATTGTGGTATAGTCGTTAATTCTTTCGACCCCAATGACAAATTGGTGTATCCAAAAGCTACAATAGGTGCGGGTGAATGGTTAACTTATACCATCAATTTTCAGAATACAGGAACAGATACCGCTTATCATATCATCGTTAGAGATACACTCGATAGCAATTTAGACCTTGGTTCTTTCACTTATTTGGCTAGTTCGCACCAACCACAGATTGACATTGACGGAAATGCAGTGATGTTTAATTTCCCACAAATTAATTTGTTGGACAGCTTTCATAACGAACCAAAAAGTCACGGATGGGTACAATACAAAATCAAATCTTTGATAAGCTTGCCACCTTTTGCCATTATCAAAAATAAGGCTTCAATTTATTTCGATAATAATGACCCAATAGTGACTAACACAACCTCAAACATCAATTCGCCTTTGCATATTCAATCCAACAATCATTTTGTTGATTTTAAACTGAGTCCGAATCCAGCAGCATCATTCATCACCGTTTTGTCAACAGAGGCTGGAGAATTTAAGTTGTTTAATTTGTTAGGTTCAGAAGTGTATCATAGCAATGTTTCAAAACCAAATACAGCCCTAGATATCCATTTGCCCCAAATGGCGGACGGGCTATATATCTATCAGTTTAATTCGGAGAATGGAGCAACAAGCACGGGCAAATTATTTATTCAATCGAAATAATTGGATTGTTTTCTGAAGTGCGTATAAAAATAAAATATTTTGTGTTAGGAATTTGGTTTTACGCCTTTAATTTCGAAGGCAAATAAAATAGCCTATATGTTGTAAACATTGAAGAGTGGCATACTGCAAAAATTCACTTTACGATATTTTGCTTTCTCTTTTAATCTTTAACTTATTTGATTATATTTGTCAATAAAAATATATAATAGCTATGAAAACGAATATCTGTTACTTTATAATTTTGCTCTTTCCAATCTTATCAATATCATGCACAATAGACAGATGTTCAAGCGGTAATCCTGTTTTGTCTCTCGAGGGTTTTTCAAAAACTGAACGCAGCCTAATTGAGGTAAAAGAGTATGAATCAGGAAGTGGCTGGAGTAAGCTAAGTCGCACTTTTTATACTGGTGATTCTATCAAAACACAAGGATCAGACTCCATTGCCAGGGGTGACTTCAGTATATCAGTTAATAACAATTACATGTTTAAAATTTTAAGCACAGGCAGCACTTATACTGTTTATAATATGCAACATAAAATACACAGAATGAAACGCTATATAGGATCATCTAATAAGGGTTGTACAAACGGATTTTCCTATTGGGTGAATACAAACAAATACACGGTTGCCCCTAACGAAAATCCAGGCTATGGACTAAGTGAGTATGTTAGGCTTACTATATACAAATAGTACTTTCTTTTGTTGCAAATGTTTGAAAGATTTTTCATCTGTCACACATTCTTCTGCCGAAATATTTTGTTTTAAGTAAGAAACGCTTCTAATATCAACACTTAATAATTGCAGCAATTAAATTCTAAATTTTTTTTTGAACTGCGGATTTATGCCTGCTTGAATGACATTTTCGAACAGACCCCAAAATAAAATATAACTCAAGCCAAAAGCAATTTTCCATCTCGAATTATTAGGCTAAATTCGCCGGATTGTATTCAACAATAAGAGGACTATAAAATGGCAAAATCTAAAAAAGAAAAATCACTGTTGAATGAAGGTTCGATGGCATTTATCAAAGAATATCTGAATAATTCTTCCCCCACAGGCTATGAAACCAGTGGGCAAAAGATATGGTTGGATTACCTGAAACCCTATATCGACAGCCATTTTGTAGATAATTATGGAACAGCAGTTGGGGTGATAAATCCCGAAGCGGAATACAAAGTAGTAATTGAGGCGCATGCCGATGAAATCAGCTGGTTTGTCCATTATATCACTTCAGACGGTTACATTCACGTGACCAGAAATGGCGGCAGTGACCATCAGATTGCCCCTTCAAAACGCGTGAATATTTACACCAAAAAAGGAATTGTACGCGGTGTATTTGGCTGGCCGGCCATCCACGTTCGTCAGGGCAAGGACGAGAAAAAACCGGAGACTCATACCATCTGGCTGGACGTTGGTGCGAAGAATAAAAAAGAAGTGGAAGAGTTGGGAGTGCACGTTGGTTGCGTCTGCACGTTTACAGAAGGTTTTGAAGAGCTGAACCACGGATATTGGATTGGTCGTGCTTTTGACAACAGAATGGGCGGTGTAATGATTGCAGAAGTAGCGCGTTTATTGAAAGAAAATAAAAAGAAATTACCCTTCGGATTGTACATCGTCAATGCGGTGCAGGAAGAGGTAGGCCTGAATGGCGCAGGAATGATTACACAAACAATCAAACCGAATGTGGCAATTTGCACCGACGTAACACACGATACTACTTCGCCGATGATGAGCAAAGCCACAAGTGGTGAAACGCATTGTAAAGAAGGCCCGGTATTGACTTATGCACCTGCGGTTCACAATATTCTGCTCGAAAAAATTATAAAAGCAGCGGAAGACAACAATATTCCTTTCCAGCGCCACGCATCCTCCCGTTCTACCGGAACAGACACAGATGCTTTTGCCTTTTCGAATGGCGGTGTTCCGAGTGCGCTGATTTCTTTGCCACTGAAATATATGCACACCACTGTGGAGACGATCCATAAAAATGATGTTGAAAATTGTATCAGACTGATGTATGAAGTGTTGTTGAAATTGTCGCCGAAGGATAGTTATAAATATTTGTAAACCCAGCACTAAGCTCTCCAAAGAGTGCAGCGCGCGTGGTAATTAATCATTAAGAATTCACCATTAAACATTTAAGGTTTGTACAGAATTGGTCAGGGAATAGATTTTCATCAGCTTGTTGAAGGACGTGAATTTTGGCTGGGTGGTGTATTGATTCCACACAGTAAAGGCGCGCTGGGGCACAGTGATGCAGATGTATTATTACATGCCATTTGCGATGCACTTCTGGGTGCATTAGGATTGGGTGATATCGGCAAACATTTCCCGGACACCGACCAAAGCTTTAAAAATATTGACAGCAAAATTTTGCTTCAGAAATCGTATCAATTAATTGCGGAACGTGGTTATAAAGTAGTGAATGTTGATAGCACGATTTTGTTGCAGGCACCCAAAATCATGAAGTTTGTACCGGCCATGCAGGAAGCGATTTCGAAAATATTGGAACTGGAAGTAACCGATGTTTCAATCAAAGCAACGACAACGGAACAGTTGAGTTTTATAGGTAGAGAGGAAGGAATTGTAGCAACAGCAAATGTTTTGCTTTGTAAAAACAATGGTTAATGCAAATATAAACTTTCAGTATAAGACAATGTCCAAGGTTCTTGAAACTCTAAGTGAAATCATTAGTTGGATTGAAATAGCAATTTCACCAACTTTAATTGGCGCTATATTGGGGTTTTTATTTTTTTTGAAATTTAAAAATAGCAACGGAATTATTGGGGGAATCATCATTTTATTAATTGGTGTAATCATTGGTGTAATTTGGGCTACCAGAATATGGAAAACTAAAGGAACCAGTAATTTTATGTCCAGAATAAATGCAATGCCGGAACTCGATAATCAAGATTTGAAAAACGATAAATGAATTTAGCTCCGGAAAAGAAAATATATTTCGCTTCTGATTTCCATTTGGGAATTCCCAACCATGCTGCCAGTCTGGTTAGGGAAAAGCTGATATGTAAATGGCTGGATGAAATCAAACACGATGCAGCGCATATTTTCCTTGTGGGCGATATGTTTGACTCCTGGCTGGAATTTAAAAATGTGGTTCCAAAGGGTTTTGTTCGATTCCTTGGAAAGCTGGCAGAGTTGCGGGATTCGGGAATTACAATCGAAGCCTTCACTGGCAACCACGACCTTTGGATGCGCGGCTATTTTCAGGAAGAACTGGACATACCGGTGCATCACGAAGCAATCAGAAGAACAATCAACGGAAAGGAATTTTTAATTGCACACGGAGATGGACTGGGTCCCGGCGATAAGGGTTATAAATTCCTGAAAAGCATTTTAAGGAATCCAATTTGCCAATGGCTGTACCGAAGGGTTCATCCGGATACAGGATTAGGAATTGCCAGTTATTTCAGCCGCCTTGGACCAAAGCACGAAGGAGAAATTGAAGAAGAATTTAAAGGTGCAGACAAAGAATTTCTGGTTCAATATTGCCACGAAGTACTGGCAAAAGAGCATATCGATTACTTTATTTTTGGCCACAGACATCTGGCTTTGGAATACCCTCTTCCGCAAAACAGCCTGTATATAAACCTCGGAGACTGGATTACCTTTAATAGTTATGCTGTCTTTGATGGCAACAATTTGAAACTTCATTATTTTGAAAAATAAAACCTTTAGGAAAATGGAACGGACTTTAATAGTTATGCGTCATGCTAAGACAGAAATTCAGAAAAACGACCAGCGTGATTTTGACAGAAACCTGATGGAGCGCGGCAAAGAGGATGCGAAGCTGATAGGCGAACGATTAGCAAAAGAAGGGTTTAAACCAGATCAGATTCTTACCAGCAATGCCAACAGAACCGAGCAGACAACAGATTTGGTAAAGAAATCCGCAGGGTATGAAGATGTCAAAACCATCTCCCTTGCACAACTTTATCATGCCAGTGCAGGCAGAATTGAAACGGAAGTAATGAATATTGAAGATAATATTAAAACACTGATGGTAGTTGGCCACAACCCCGGCATCAGTGAATTTGTTTATGATTGTAGTACCAGTGCTATCAGCAGCGAAATGCCA
>DLGS01000297.1 GCA_002482815.1 Bacteroidetes bacterium UBA7688 | reverse complement strand
ACCGCAAAAGCCATACCGCTGATGAGCGGCATTACCGAGCGGCCGTTGAGGCCAACACTGCGCATCAAGCGGTCGGTGAGGAAAGAAATACGCGCCATGTATCCCGAATCTTCAAGGATGGTGATACAGCCAAACAAAATCATGATTTGCGGAATGAAAACAGCAATTCCGCTGATGCCCGCCAAAACTCCGTTTATCAATAAATCGGCAAAAAGCCCTTCCGGCAATGCATCAGACAAAACAGAACTTAACCAGCTGAAAGCCATTTCCACCCAATCCATCGGGTAGGTAGAAAAAGAAAAAATACTTTGGAATAAGATAAACAAAACCCCCAGCAGGATAAGGTTTCCCCACAAAGGGTGTAATAAAACCCGGTCTATTCTTTCGCTTCGCAAAGCACGCTGGGTCGGCGTTTCTTCAACCACGCATTTTGTTAGAATATCAGCGATTTTGCGGTAACGCAATAAAATCTCTTCAGCCTGTATTTTTGATTTGTGGAATTTTGCTTCACCCATTCGGGCGGCAATCTGAATTCTTTGCGCTGCGTGCAAAAACGGCACATCCGGCATTTGGCAGCACAAATGCAAAGCGGCATAATCGCTGCTGGCCACAGCAATTTCTTTGGCATCGCTGATCCAGTTGCCACACAGCAGGCGGATGTCAATAAAACCGGTCTTGGACTGTGTATGTTTTTGTTTCTGTAAGTCTTCAATCGTTTTTTTCAGTTCCTCGATTCCTTTGTTTTTGCGTGGATTGGCAGCTACAATGGGCACGCCAAAATGCCTTTGCAATTCCGCAATATCGATGCTGATGCCCTTCGTTTTGGCAATATCCATCATGGTGAGCACGATAATGACCGGAATATTCAGGTCCATTATCTGTGTGCAGAGCAATAAATTCCGTTTCAGGCTGGACGCGTCGGCGATGACAATGGCCATATCCGGTTTGTCCGGATTTTTGCTGTCCAGCAATACATCGTAAGCAACCTGTTCGTCCTGGCTTTTGGGGTAAAGGCTGTAAGTGCCTGGCAAATCGATAATATGAACAGTTTCGCCATTGCGTAAAGGGCAGATTCCCGTTTTTTTATCTACGGTCACCCCGGCAAAATTCCCTACTTTCTGGTTGAGTCCCGTTAGCGCATTGAACAAAGAAGTTTTGCCGCTGTTGGGGTTGCCTACAAGTGCTATTGAAAGTGGTTTTTGCATATCGAACGGGCGCAAAGATATTTGAATAAAATCACCCAAAACGAGTTTAAATAAAAAGCAGAGCGCTTTTGGCTAAAAATGACCGGGAAACGACATTCTGATTTGAATTAAAAATATTACCCGAAGCACATTATTTAGAAACCTAAAGTATAAGTCCAAATAAATGAAACGCCCTACATATATTGTTAGTGTGTAGTTAATTCGATGCATTGTAGTATAAATTTAATGCTTGGCTTGTATGTTTGGTTAACAAGTTTTTATAAATCAATTTACATGCACTATAAAAATCTAACACTAAGTGTATTTTTAATGTTATGGTTGAGTCAGCCATCGTCAGCACAAAACACGGATTCTTTATCAAAGCCACCCAAAACGGAAAATTACGACTATATTGGGGGTTGGCCAGTACTGGCCGGACTGATAGGTGGTTCAAATCTGGGTCTGAACAGCACCCTGAACCTTGGCCACGAACTTTCTTACGGAAAAGTGTATAACAAAGTATTAATTGGAACAAGGGTTGGCTATGCTCATACATGGATATCAAGCTTGAAGGGTAGTAATCAAGCCAGGTGGATAATTTATTCTGAATACCATTTTTTACCCAAAAGAAGGGTCTGTCCATTAGCAGGGTTTCAGGCGTATGCTTTTTTGTTTCAATATTCGCCACAAGTAAATAGTTATCAATTTTTTAATGACCCGCTGGATGGAGTTAGCCGCACGCGTTTGATGCCGGGTATAAAACCCTATATAGGACTTGATTTTCTATTCAGGAAAAAATGGCATATTGTAGTGAGTTATGGCTATGATTATAAAATAACGAATAAGCCGGAAAGAATACCCATTACCGGAAAGCAGGGAATGGATTGGAATCTGGAGTTTAGGGTTCCACTACATAAAAAGCAAATGGCAAAATAAGACAATGTGAAAAGGCATTCTTTACCTGGAGACTTAACCGAATAAATATCTGATGAACAATTTCAAAAGATGTCTTTTACACTTCTTGAATGGTGGTTCGTAAAAATCTGCAATAATTATTCGACCCGTTTATTAAAACTTCAAAACCGTAGCAAAAACTACGGTTTTTTGCTTTTGGGTTTGCAAAAAAACCTGGCACATTCCCGATAGGCGGTGATTTATCTAAAATTGTCATTAAAAAGCCATTTATCTCGTTGTATATTTGCGGCTTCATCCTATTTTTGTAAACCTTTATCCAATTATAATTAAATTTATGAATTTGTTTTTGTTAGACGCTGCTACCAATACATTGTCTGATTATTTGCCGATACTGATGCAGATATTTTTGGCAGTGGGCATTGTGGCGATAATGATGGGAGGCTCACACTTATTAGGTCCCAAACGGAAAACAAAAGACAAGCTGGCCAACTTCGAGAGTGGTATCAAAGCAATTGGAAATGCACGCCAGCCAATGGCTATCAAGTATTTCCTGATTGCTATTCTGTTTGTGCTTTTTGATGTGGAAGTCATTTTCTTTTATCCTTATGCCGTCAATTTTAAAGAGTTGGGCACAGAGGGATTTTTTGCAGTGGTCATGTTTGTTGCGTTCTTCCTTGTAGGCTTTACCTACATTATTAAGAAAGGCGCCTTGAAGTGGGAAGATTAATTTGATAATGAAACAGAGCTGAAGCCCCGGGTTTTAGCTTTTCGAAAAAATTTATTTTATGGGACGTCCGGTTCAGTATAATACGAATAATTCCAAACCAGCTATCATTCCTGAAGGCTATTCAGGCGAAGGTTTTATGGCTACCAAGCTGGATCAGCTGGTGGGTTTGGGCAGATCACATTCTTTATGGCCTTTGCCATTTGCTACATCCTGCTGCGGTATTGAGTTTATGGGTACCATGGGTTCCAATTACGATCTTGGCCGTTTTGGCGCCGAGCGTATGGGATTCACGCCGCGTCAGTGCGACGTGCTGTTGGTGGCAGGAACGATTGCCAAAAAACTGGCACCGGTTTTGCGCCAGGTTTATTTGCAAATGGCCGAGCCACGTTGGGTGGTAGCCATTGGCGCCTGCGCTTCAAGCGGAGGTATTTTTGACAGCTATTCAGTTTTACAAGGTATCGATCAGGTCATTCCGGTAGATGTATATGTGCCGGGTTGCCCTCCGCGTCCGGAAGGTATAATTGAAGGGATATTACGTGTGCAGGATTTGGTAAAAGCAGAAAGCACTCGCCGCCGCACACATCCACGATACAAAGAACTGATGGAAAGCTACGGAATTGAATAAGCGCTTACAAACCATTTAAGCGCTCTTTAAAATTTTTATTGCAAACTAAATAATGACCAACGAATATATCCAACAGGTACTCAGCGACAAATTTGGCACAGCCGTTTGGGGTTTCGAAGAAACTTTTGAAATCTTCTCCTTCAATATGAAGCCTGAGATGAATATGCTGGTGCTGAATTTTTTATACGCAGAAGAAGGTTTGGCTTTTCAGTTTATGACCGACCTGACCGCCACTCATTATCCTGACAGAAAAGACGAGGAGCTAAATATTGTGTATCATTTACACAACCTGGTTGCCAACAAACGCATTCGTGTCCGTGCTTCAGTTCCTGTGGCGCAGCCTGATATTGCAACTGCCACCACCTTATTTTCGGCAGCCAACTGGATGGAGCGCGAAACCTATGATTTCTATGGTGTGAATTTTACAGGCCATCCTAATCTGGTTCGTATCCTCAATGTGGACGAAATGAATTATTTCCCGATGCGCAAGGAATATCCGATGGAAGATCCGACCCGCACGGATAAAGATGATGAAATGTTTGGACGGGGTTAAGCAAAAACGCTTGTTTGAATAAAAAAAACGCTATCAATGTCAGACCAACATACACAACATATTCAGCTTGCTGAGGAGTCTATCCAAAAGCAAACCACAACCCTGAACCTGGGGCCAACACACCCTGCCACCCACGGTATATTCGAGAATGTACTGGAAATTGATGGCGAGAAAGTGCTGAGCGCAACGCAGAATCTGGGCTATATCCACCGCGCATTCGAAAAAATCGCTGAGCGCCGCCCTTACGGACAAATACAACCTTTAACCGACAGGCTCAATTATTGCTCTGCTCCTATTAATAATATTGGCTGGCAAACAACCGTTGAAAAACTGTTAGGCCTCAAAATGCCAAAACGTGTGGATTACCTGCGCGTAATGCTGATGGAATTTGCCCGTATTGCAGATCATTTGGTTTGTAATTCGGTAGTGGCGGTAGATACCGGCGCACTGACACCATTTACTTATGTGTTCCAGATCCGCGAGCGTATTTATGAAATTTACGAAGCGATTTGCGGCGCGCGCCTGACTACAAATATTGGTCGTATCGGCGGTTTTGAAAGAAACCTCACCGACGATTGTTGGAATAAAGTGCACGCCCTGATGGCTGATTTGCCAAAGGCGCTTAAAGAATTTGAAACCCTGCTGAACCGCAATCGTATTTTTATGGACCGTTGTATTGGCGCGGGTCCTATCTCTGCGGAACGTGCTTTGAACTATGGTTTTACCGGCCCGAATCTTCGAGCAACAGGTGTGGATTATGACGTTCGTGTGCACACGCCGTATTGTTCTTACGAAGATTTCGATTTTGAAATTCCGGTTGGTAGCAAAGGCGATGTGTATGACCGCTTTATGGTGCGCAACGACGAAATGTGGCAGAGTTACAGGATCATTCAGCAGGCTATCGAAAAAATAAAAGACCTTGATCCCAGTGTTTATCACGCGGATGTTCCGGCGTATTATCTGCCGGAGAAGAAAGAAGTGTACACTAAAATGGAAGCACTTATTTATCACTTTAAAATAGTGATGGGTGAGATAGATATTAAAGCCGGTGAAGTATATCACGCAGTAGAAGGTGGTAATGGTGAATTAGGTTTTTACCTGGTAAGCGATGGAGGAAGAACGCCGTTCCGCCTGCATTTCCGTCGTCCCTGCTTTATTTATTACCAGGCTTATCCTGAGATGATTAAAGACGGATTGCTGAGTGATGCGGTAATTGCCTTGAGTAGCCTCAATGTGATTGCGGGAGAGTTGGATGCTTAAAAGAGTTTGGGGAAAAGATCATCCGGCTTTTTGAAGATTTCAATAAAAATGGAAGTATGATTTTGAATCAGTTTTTTGTAGAAGTAGATGTATTAACAGATTCATCAGCAGGTCTTATTACCGTGAGTGGAAATCCTGTAAGAGAATTTAAAATAATTGATTGGCTTGATGAGAATCGAAATTGGTTATTTTGGACCTGCGGAAGTTTAATGTTTATTGGTTGGGTTATTTATAATGAATTTGGCAAATTATTAGCCAACAGAAAAATTAAAGTAAAAAGAATAGTTTCGGAAGGTTTAGAAAAGAGAGGCGACATAAAAGTTGATGAAGAAAAAATAACAGCTTACTTTTTATGGACAAAAAGAACATTTTACTGGAAAGACATAACAGAGGTTAGTGGCTTTTCAACGGGGGATGATGCTGACGGATGTTGGGATGAATTAATCAATATAAAATTTCAAAGGGGAATAACGATTGTGTTTAATTCTGCAATTCAAGAGCACATTGAAATTGTAAACAGGGAAAAGAACAAATTGGGCTTAGAAGACGTCGATTTAACAGCAGAATTATACAGCGCAGATGAAAAAAAGCCGGTAATTTTTTATAAGAAACATTAAAAATTAAAGCGTCTTAAATCGCTTTTGAAAATAAAGGAAAATGATACAGTTTTCAGAAGAAAAATTGGCCAAGGTAAAAGAAATTATCGCACGCTATCCGGAAGGAAAGCACAAAAGTGCGTTGATTCCTGTATTGCATTTGGCGCAGGAAGAATTTGGCGGATGGCTGGATGTGCCGGTAATGGATTACGTGGCAACCTTAATCAGCATCAAGCCAATTGAAGTGTATGAAGTGGCGACATTCTATTCCATGTTCAATATGAAGCCTGTGGGCAAATATGTACTGGAAGTTTGTCAGACTGGTCCTTGTATGGTGAGCGGCAGTGACAAAATCATTTCCCATATTAAAAACAAATTGGGCATTGATGCAGGCGAAACTACGGAAGATGGATTATTTACGCTGAAACCTGCAGAATGCCTTGGTGCTTGCGGTTATGCACCAATGATGCAGCTGGGCAAACATTTCAGAGAACATTTGACAACTGAAAAAGTAGACGCTATAATAGAAGAATTGAGAGCAGCGGCAAAAAATTAGAACAGGATGACTTTCGCAGAAGTAATGACAGCGTTGCAAAAACTCGGAAACGAACAAACCCGGAAAACCTGGACAAACCACGGTGCAAAAGGTGAATTCTGGGGTGTGAAGATTGGCGATATGAAGGTCATTCAGAAGAAAATAAAGCACAACCACGAGTTGGCATTAGCTCTTTACGACACAGGAAACAGCGATGTGATGTATTTCGCCGGCTTGATTTCGGAACCGAAAAAAATGAGCAAAGCACAATTGCAACATTGGGTGGAAACGGCAACCTGGCATATGGTAAGTGAATACACTGTGGCCTGTACAGCCGCCGAAAGTAATTTTGGCCGAGAGCTGGCCATGGAATGGATTGATTCGGAAGATGAACAGATTGCAGCGGCAGGTTGGAGTACATACAGCAATTTGCTGGCGCTGCTGCCGGATGAAGAACTGGACGGAAAAGAAATTAAAAGTTTGCTGCAAAGGATTGGCAAATCAATCCACACGCAATCAGACAGGGTAAAATATACGATGAACTTATTTCTGATTTCAGTGGGTGCATATTATTTACCCCTGAATGAAGAAGCTAAAAAAGTGGCGAAAGCAATTGGAAAAGTGAGCGTGAATATGGGTGGCACGGCGTGCAAGGTTCCTGAAGTCATTCCTTATATCGAAAAGATAGAAGCAATGGGCAAAGCAGGAAAAAAGAAAAAAACAGTTTTTTGTTAAACAGATAAAATGAGCCATAACCTTAAATTAGAGATTCTGCTTCCGGCAACACCTGCACAGGTGATGCAAATGATAACGGACCAAAAGCAGATTGAGATATGGAGTGGCGAAGAAGCAGTGTTTGAGGCGAAGGAAGCTGGTGCGTTCAGTATGTTTGGCGGATGGGCAAAAGGTGCAATTCAAAAGCTGACTGCAGATGAGTTGAGTTTTACCTGGAAGACAAGCGAGTGGCCGGAAGAAGTGGAAGATTCTGTTGTGAACATTAAATTGAAAGCGGATGGCGAGCAGACTTTGGTAATATTAAACCATAAAAATTTGCCGGACGAAGACGAAGTGAAAAGTCATAAATCGGGTTGGAGTGATTTTTACTTTACACCACTTGAAGATTATTTGATGATTCGTTACAATGCTGAATAGTGTTGCAATGAGAAACAGTTCTTTAATTGTTATTTTTTTATTGTTACTGTCGCAAAATGTTTTTGCGCAGCAGAAAAAAGACAGTGCAGGCTTATATCAGGCAGTTTTGAATCTTAATAAAGCCTTGGTACAAAGAGATGAGCAAGCGCTGAATAAAATATTAAGCAATAAACTGACCTACGGACATTCCAACGGTTGGATAGAACATAAGAAAGAGTTGATAGAAGATTTGTTCAATGGGAAATTGACTTATACCAATATTCAGCTCACGCAAACGAATATTGCAATTGATGAAAATGTAGGCGCAGTGCGCAGCAAAGGCGTTTTTGAAGTGATAATGGGAAACCAGCAATTGCGTTTTAAACTGAGTGTTTTGCAGGTTTGGATCTGGAAAAAAGGGAAATGGGTGTTGATGAGCAGACAGAGTGTGAAGACGGATGAATAATTAGAAAATAAAGAAGAATGCGAGAAATCGTTTTCTTTTCAAATGATATTTTGGTATGAAATTATTATTGGAAAATGCCCACGTCGAAGGCATTCGTTATTATGAAGCTTACCGCAAAACCGGTGGTTACCGTGCTGTGGAAAAGGCACTGAAAATGACACCGGACGAGTTGGTGGAAGAGGTGAAGAAGAGTGGTCTGCGAGGTCGTGGTGGTGCAGGTTTCCCAACGGGAATGAAATGGAGTTTCCTTGCAAAACCGGAAGGTGTGCCCCGCCATTTGGTGGTGAATGCAGATGAGTCAGAGCCGGGAACATTTAAAGACCGTTACCTGATGGAATTCCTGCCGCATTTGTTTATCGAAGGAATGATTATTTCTTCTTTCGCCCTGGGCAGTAATACTTCTTACGTTTATATCCGCGGCGAATATGCCTGGATTCCCGATATTCTGGAACAAGCCATTGCAGAAGCAAAAGCAAATGGTTGGTTGGGTAAAAATATTTTAGGTACTGGTTTCGATTGCGAAATTTATGTACATCGTGGAGCCGGAGCTTATATCTGCGGTGAAGAAACGGCATTGATAGAAAGCCTGGAAGGAAAACGTGGTAATCCACGTATCAAACCTCCATTCCCTGCGATACAAGGTGTGTGGATGCGCCCGACTGTGGTGAACAATGTGGAAACAATCGCTGCGGTTGTTCCTATTATCAATATGGGTGGCGAGGAATATGGCAAAATTGGTGTTGGCCGTTCTACCGGTACCAAACTGATGTCGGCCTGTGGTAATTTAAAACGCCCGGGTGTTTATGAAATTCCGTTCGACCTTTCTGTAGAAGATTTTATCTATGGTGATGAATGGTGCCAGGGCATTGCCAATGGAAAAAAATTAAAAGCTTGTATTCCGGGCGGTTCATCTGTTCCGATATTGCCGGCAAACCTTTTGTTGAAAACAGCAAAAGGCGAAACCCGTTATATGAATTACGAAAGTCTTTCTGATGGCGGATTTGCCACAGGTTCTATGTTGGGTTCCGGCGGATTTATTGTGCTGGATGAAGACCAGTGTGTGGTGCGTCATACAATGTCACTTGCGCGCTTCTACAAGCACGAAAGCTGCGGACAGTGCAGTCCCTGCCGTGAAGGAACGGGCTGGATGTACCGCATCTTGAAAAAAATAGAATACGGACAGGGAACGATGGCAGACATTGATTTGCTATGGGATATTCAAAGAAGAATTGAAGGAAACACGATTTGTCCATTAGGCGACGCAGCAGCCTGGCCGGTAGCAGCAGCCATCAGGCATTTCAGGGACGAATTTGAATGGCATATTTTAAATCCCGAAGAAAGCCAGACGAGGAATTATGGATTGGCGCATTATGCTGATCCGTTGGAGATTGTGGTAGCATAGATTCTCACGCAAAGACGCAGAGGAGCAAAGGCGCAAAGATTTATGGAAAGAACTGAAAATGAAATATCGAAAATTGTTTTTGAGGTTTCTTTGAACTTGCATAGAGCTTACGGGCCGGGGTTATTTGAAAGCGTTTATGAAGAGATTTTAAATTATGAATTGCAACAAACAGGATTGTTTGTAGAAAGACAAAAGCCAATACCAGTGATTCATAATGAACTAAAAATGGAAATTGGTTTTAGGGCGGATTTGATAATTGATAGAAAAGTTATTGTTGAAATTAAATCAGTTGAAGAATTAGCTAAGGTTCATTACAAACAGGTAATTACTTATTTGAAATTGACGAATTGTAAATTGGGATTATTAATCAATTTCAATGTGGATTTATTAAAAGATGGTTTTCACAGGGTGGTAAACCAATTATAAAATATTAAAATTGCGCCTTTGCACCTTTGCGTCTTGGCGTGTAAAATATAACGCTCTGCGTGAAAATTACATAAAAATGAGTGACAACATTAAAGTAACGATAGACAATATTACCATTGAAGTGCCTGCGGGAACTTCAATACTGGAAGCTGCGCGCAAAGTGGGTGGAGAAGTTGCTCCGCCGACCATGTGTTACTACAGCCATCTGAAAGGAAGCGGTGGTAAATGCCGTACCTGCCTGGTAGAGGTAAGCAAAGGTTCTGAAAAAGACCCGCGCCCGATGCCGAAATTGGTGGCGAGTTGCCGCACCGGTGTAATGGATGGAATGGAAGTAAAAAGCATGACTTCTGAAAAAGTACTGGATGCCCGTAAAGGTGTGACGGAATTTTTGTTGCTGAACCATCCTTTGGATTGTCCGGTTTGCGATCAGGCCGGCGAATGTCATTTGCAGGATCTGGGTTACGACCACGGTTGGGAAAGTACCAGAACAGAGTTCGAGCGCCGTACGTTTGAGCCGGAAGATATCGGCCCAAATATACAACTGCACATGAACCGTTGCATTATGTGCTTCCGTTGTGTATTTGCTGCAGAGCAATTGACTGATTATCGCGAACATGGAATTCTGGACAGAGGTGAACACGCACGTATCAGTACCTGCATCAGCAAGTCGCTGGACCACGATTTTATTGGTAATGTTATTGATGTTTGTCCTGTAGGAGCTTTGACAGATAAAACCTTCCGTTTTAAACAAAGGGTTTGGTTTACAAAACCGGTTGACGCTCATTGCAGTTGCACAAAATGTAAAGGTGAAGTTCGCCTTTGGATGCGTGGTGATGAGGTGTACAGGGTAACTGCACGTAAAGATGAGTGGGGAGAAGTAGCCATAGCTAGCGACGGAAAACCAGGCTGGATTTGTAATGAGTGCCGTTTTGAAAAGAAAAAAGTAAGCGACTGGGTAATCGAAGGGCCAAGCAATATCAGTCGACACAGCGTTATTTCCCAGGGACATTATAATAAGACCGTTCACGAACCGCAAATAGAATTGCTGGCCGAAGTAATCGGGAAAGAGCCAATCATGAAAATGGACATCCACGATGTGAGCGATGTGAACAAACCCAATGTGCATCTCAACCAGATACAAGGTCCTGCACACTCTGAGGATTTTAAATAATTGAAAGCATAAAAATTTACGAACTAATTACATTTGCGCACAATGATTTTATTAGAAATAGATTGGTTTTTTATATTGAGCAAAGGCGGGCTCATTATGGCTATCCTCCTTACTTCGTTTGGGGTGGCGGCTTATGCTACCTGGGGCGAACGAAAAGTGGCCGCAGTCATGCAGGACCGTTATGGCCCCAACCGGGCAGGTCCTTTTGGATTGTTGCAACCACTGGCCGATGGTCTGAAACTTTTTATGAAAGAGGAAATCATCCCGACCAACTCTACTAAATTCATTTTCCTGTTAGCGCCGTTTTTATTTATGCTTACAGCATTGATGACCAGTGCGGTGATTCCCTGGGGACCTGATATTCAGTTGGCAAGCGGGAAAGTATTCTCTTTGCAAGTAGCTGATATCAACATCGGTATATTGTTTGTGTTTGGTGTAGTGAGCCTTGGTGTTTATGGCATTATGCTTGGCGGATGGGCTTCGAACAATAAATTCTCATTGTTGAGTGCTATCCGTTCTGCGTCTCAATCCATTTCTTACGAACTGGCAATGGGTATCAGTCTGATTGCATTGTTGATGTTGGCGGGTTCATTGAGCTTGCGCGATATTGCTCAACAACAACACGGTTTTTGGGATAACGGATATTTTACCTGGAATTTTTTCAAACAACCTCTAGGCTTCATTATTTTCTTTACCTGCTCAATGGCCGAGATGAACCGCGCGCCATTTGACCTTGCAGAGTGTGATTCAGAATTGAATATGGGTTATCACCTGGAATATTCTTCTATGAAACTCGGCTTGTTCCTTTTTGCAGAATACATCAATATGTTCATTGGCTCTGCGGTGATGGTTACACTCTATTTTGGTAGCTACAACTTCCCGGGAATGGATGCACTTGCGGCTTCAGTTCCACCGATATTATTTACAATTATTTGCGTTTCGGTATTCTTCGCAAAAATTACCGGAATGATTTTGTTGATTATGTTCATCCGCTGGACCTTACCCAGGTTCCGTTATGACCAATTGATGAATCTTGGCTGGAAATCATTGATACCATTGGCTTTGTTGAATATGTTGCTCACGGGAGCAGCAGTACTTTGGCTTTTTAAATAAAAAAAGAGGAAAGAAGAGAAATGGAAAAATTAACCAAACGCGCCGCACCGATAGACCGCAGCCCGATGACGCTCAAAGAGCGGATATATCTTCCTGCTTTGCTCAAAGGAATGAGCATAACGGTAGGCCATATTTTTAAGAAAAAAGCGACTGTTCAATATCCTGAAGAAACCCGTCCGTTCAGCCCTGTGTTCCGTGGACTGCATGTGCTGAACCGCGATGCGGAAGGAAGAGAGAATTGTACCGCCTGCGGATTGTGCGCAGTAGCTTGCCCGGCTGAAGCCATTACAATGGAAGCAGCTGAAAGAAAAGCAAACGAAAAACATCTGTACCGCGAAGAGAAATATGCTGCGCGTTATGAAATCAATATGTTGCGTTGCATTTTTTGTGGTGCCTGCGAAGAGGCGTGTCCTAAAGATGCCATTTATCTTTCGGAGACCGTAATGCCGGCCAACTTTACCCGCGAAAGTTTTATCTACAAGAAACAGGATATGCTGATTCCTCACCCTAAAAAAGATCAAAAAGCATAATTTATAGCATGGATATTTTACAAATCATTTTTTGGATACTCACTGTAATGGCTATAGGATGCGCATTGGGCGTCGTTCTTAGTCGCAATCCTGTCAACAGTGTTATCTTTCTGATCCTCACTTTTTTTGCCATTTCAGGGCATTACCTTTTGCTGAATGCCCAATTCCTGGCTATTGTAAACATCATTGTTTACGCCGGAGCGATAATGGTTCTTTTCCTCTTTGTGATTATGTTGATGAACCTTAATGCCGATACCGAGCCGCAAAAAAGCTGGCTGGTGCAACTGGCAGGTGTGGTTTCGGGCGGAACATTATTTCTGGTCATCATTGCTGCAATCAGTAAAGCCAACCTTTTGGGTGTTATCAATACAGAAACTACAAACATTGGTTTGATAAAAGTGTTGGGACAAGTGCTGTTCAAACAATATGTTTTGCCTTTCGAAATCAGCTCGGTGCTCTTTTTGAGTGCAATGATTGGTGCAATCGTGATTGGTAAAAAGGATATGGAATAATCAAATAGCTATTTAGTTCATTAAAATAATTTTTAAAGAAATGCCGATTCAATACTATCTCTTCCTCAGCCTTGCGCTTTTTTGCATTGGTATCATGGGGGCCCTGATGCGCCGTAACGCCATCATTATTTTTATGAGCATAGAATTAATGCTGAATGCTGTGAATTTATTGCTGGCAGCATTTTCAAAAATGTATAACGACAGTGCAGCGCAGATTTTTGTATTCTTTATTATGGTGGTGGCAGCCGCAGAAGTTGCGGTTGGTCTGGCCATCATTGTAATGGTGTACCGGAAAGTGCATTCTGTGGATGTGAATATCCTCAACCGATTGAAGCATTAATCAATACTTAATTAATTCCCGGAGCCTGCTCCTTATTTCGAATCTACTCTTTTGAATAATATGATACAATTAGCGTACTTAATTCCCTTGTTTCCATTGATTGGTTTCCTGATCAACGGCCTCGGTTGGAAGTCAATGCCAAAGCAAGCGGCAGGTTTTTTGGCCAGCCTGATGATGTTGGTTTCTTTTGGTCTGTCTCTGGCTATTTTCTTTGAGGTAAAAGCCGGAGCGGCGGATACAATTATTCCATTGTTTGATTTTATTCATTCGGGCAAGTTGCTGATTCCTTTTGCATTCAAAATTGATGCGTTGTCTTCTTTGTTCCTGCTGATTATTACGGGTGTTGGTTTTCTGATACACGTGTACTCTACCAGTTATATGCACGATGACGAAGGTGTGGTGAAATATTTCGCTTACCTGAACCTGTTCGTTTTCTCGATGTTGCTGTTGGTAATGGGTTCTAACTATCTCATCATGTTTATTGGTTGGGAAGGCGTTGGTCTGTGTTCTTATTTATTGATAGGATTCTGGTTTAAAAATCGTGACTATACCAACGCTGCAAAGAAAGCCTTTGTAATGAACCGTATTGGTGACCTTGGTTTTCTGGTAGGAATGATGCTGGTGTTGTACAATTTCAGCACCCTGAATTATAACGAACTTTTTGCACAGATTAATACCAACCAGACTATTTTAAGTGGCGGTACCTACACCTGGATTGCAGTTTGTTTCTTCATTGGTGCTATGGGTAAAAGTGCTCAGTTGCCTTTGTACACCTGGTTGCCCGATGCGATGGCCGGCCCGACTCCTGTTTCTGCACTGATACATGCTGCTACGATGGTAACGGCTGGTATTTATATGATTGCCCGCAGTTCTGTAATTTACAACCAATCAGAGTTTGCCTTACATTTCATTGCCATTGTTGGTTTGCTTACAGCAATTCTTGCTGCAACTATTGCCATCAAACAATACGATATTAAAAAAGTATTGGCCTATTCTACGGTGAGTCAATTGGGCTTTATGTTCCTGGCTATTGGTTGTGGTGCTTACACAACAGCGGTTTTCCACGTTATGACGCACGCCTTCTTTAAAGCGCTCTTGTTCCTTGGTTCAGGTTCAGTCATTCACGCGATGGGTGGCGAACAGGATATCCGCTCGATGGGTGGCCTGGGCAAGAAAATGCGCATTACACAAATCACCTTCCTGATTGGTTGCGTGGCGATAGCAGGTATTCCTCCATTCGCTGGTTTCTTTTCGAAAGATGAAATTCTCGCTGCTGCTTTTGCGCACAACCCTGTATTGTACGCTGCGGCTTTGGGTGCGGCGCTGATGACCGCCTTTTATATGTTCCGTTTGTACTTCCTTACTTTCTCCGGAAAATTCCGTGGTACACACGAGCAGGAACATCACCTGCACGAAAGTCCTGCAGCGATGACGTTTCCTTTAATTGTACTTGCTATTCTCGCTACAGTTTCAGGTTTTGTTGGATTGCCGGAAGTTTTCGGTGAGCATCATGCCCTGAATGAGTTTTTACACACTGCAGTGACAAATTTCGGCGCCCACCATATGGAACACAGCACCGAGCTGATGTTGATGGGTATATCAGTTGGTTTGGTTTCGATAATGATTGGCGTGGCTTATGTCCGTACTAAAACACCAAACTTTCAACCCAATACCGGCCTGGCCAAAGTGCTGGAAAACAAATGGTATGTGGATGAATTGTATGATGGCGTTATCGTCAGTCCTTTGGTAAAATTCAGTGGATTTTTAGATAGAATCATTGAAAGAAAAGGTATTGATGGTGGTGTAAATGGTGTGGGCAAGCTGGTTCGCTGGGGTGCCGACAGAATGCGTTTGCTGCAGAACGGTCAGGTAGGCGCTTACTTATTTACAATGGTGATTGGTATCGTTTTGATTTTTATCGTTGGCTTGTTTTGTGTCAATTTTTAATAAAGAATTTTAGCTTCAGGAAATATGATTTTAGTACTACTTATATTAATTCCCTTGTTGGTGGGCATTGTTTCTTTTCTCGCAAAAGATGCCGCTAAAAATGTGGCGCTGCTTGGCTCATTAATCAGCCTTGGTGTATCAGCCTATGTTGCTGCTTTTTGTGGAACCGAGTTGGTTGCGCCAATCAGTTTAACCTGGATGCCCGCAATTGGCACATCGTTCAGTCTGGCTGCAGATGGAATGGCCGCAATGCTTTGCTTACTTACAGGCATTATTTTTCCGGTTGTGTTGTTATTAAACAGAAATAAAAACATTGAAAATCCTGCTGCTTATTACGGATTGATTTTATTGAGTCAGGCGGGACTAATGGGTGTTTTTTTAGCATCCGATGCTTTGTTGTTTTATTTCTTTTGGGAGCTTGCATTAATACCCGTTTACTTTCTTTGTTCAAAATGGGGAGGCGAGCGCCGTATTCAGGTTACTTTCAAATTCTTCGTTTATACATTCGTCGGTAGCCTGATGATGTTGTCTGCTTTGATTTATTTGTCTTTGCAAACAAATGGTGTGAATGCAATGAGCTGGGATAATATTATCAATGCCGGCAAAGCGCTACCAATGATGCAGCAACATCTGCTTTTCTGGTTACTGTTTCTTGCCTTTGCCATTAAAATGCCAATCTTTCCTTTCCACACCTGGCAGCCCGATGCTTATGAGCAGGCGCCCACACAAATCACTATTATCCTGAGTGCATTGATGGTAAAAATGGGTTTGTATGCAGTTCTTCGTTGGTTAATCCCTGTTTTGCCGGAGGCTACCGCTTTTTATGCTGATACTATAATGACTTTATCTATTGTCGGTATTGTGTATGCTTCTTTAATAGCAATGGTTCAAACGAATGTGAAACGCCTTGTTGCCTATTCGTCCATTGCGCATATGGGTTTGATGTGTGCTGCTGCGTTTTCCGGAACAGAATTATCCAACCACGGATTGTTGGTGCAAATGTTTAACCATGGCATCAACATTACTGCAATGTGGGTAATTGTCAACATGGTTGAAAACAGATATGGCACACAGGATTTCAAGAAAATGGGCGGCCTTGCAAGCACAGCACCCGGTATTGCGATAGCCTTGGTTATTATCTCTTTTGCAAATATTGCTTTGCCGCTTACCAACGGATTCATTGGTGAGTTTATGTTGTTCACCGGAATCTTTCAAAGTGCCTCGCAATACCACATAATTTTTATGGCAGTTGCCGGTTTGGGTATTATCCTTGGTGCCGTTTACACCTTGTCAATGGTGCAAAAAGTAGCCTACGGAGAAAATAATTCCGGAGTTTTGGCAGTAGCAAAAATGAGTGGTGCAGAATTAACTGCAGTAATCGTTTTGTTGGCGTTCATTATTGGTTTGGGTGTTTTTCCACAACCATTACTGGATTTGGTTTTGCTGAAATAGGCATTTGATTTTTAAAGAAATAGTTCAAGCGTTATTTACATTATTCGATAAAATATTATGAAGGCAATTATAGCGGCAACCATCTTAGGCATCATTATGATGTACGCAGGTTTTGTGGTGAAGGAAAAGAAATCTGTTTTGTCAATAGCAATACTATTATTCGTGTTGTTGTTGGGCGTAAACGTTTGGGAACTCGGCACTGCAGAATGGGGTGTTTCGAAATCTTTGTTCAATTTCCAGATCATCATCAGCCCGTTCAGTATTTGGTTTAACACACTGATGACAGCAGCAACTTTGCTTTATGTTTTATTAATGGGCAACGATATTATAAAAGTTGGCAAGCACGTTGGAGAATATTTTGCGCTGTTTTTCTTTATTCTGGTCGGTACTTTCATGTTGTCTTCTTTCAACAATATGTTGATAATGTTTTTGGGCATCGAAATCATTTCTATTCCTCAATATATACTGGCCGGAAGTGACAAGCGAAATCTTAAAAGCAGCGAAGCTTCTTTGAAATACTTTTTAATGGGTGCATTTTCCACGGGTATTTTATTGATGGGTATTACACTGATTTATGGTGCTACAGGTGAATTCAATGTGAGCAAATTCAGCTTTATGCAAATGGAACATCTCAACCCATTGGTGTTGACCGGTATTCTGTTTTTGATGATTTCTTTCGCTTTCAAAGTGTCTGCTGCACCGATGCATTTCTGGACACCTGACGTTTATGATGGTTCACCCACGCCGTTTACCGCCTTTATGGCAACAATTGGTAAGGCAGCTGCTTTTGTTGGTTTTATCCGTTTATTCCACACTTCGTTTGCTTCTGTAAGTGGCAGCTGGACAATGGTTTTGGCCATCATTACTGCAGCTACTTTATTTGTAGGAAATATTACTGCTGTCTTCCAGCAAAGCGTAAAAAGGATGCTTGCCTACTCCTCCATTGCACAGGCGGGTTTTATGTTGTTCTCTGTTGTTTCGGTGAGCGCATTGGCCTGGCAGGGATTGATTGTTTATGCAGTCGCCTATACCGTCGCTACTTTAGGTATGTTTGCCGTTTTGCTCAAATTAAAGGATTACACCTTTGATGGTTTTAATGGTTTGGCAAAAAAGGAACCATTGCTGGCATTTGTAACGACGATATTTGTTTTCTCCTTAGCTGGTATTCCTTTGACGGCAGGTTTTATGGCTAAATTTATGATGTTGCAGGCGGCTATGAGTCAGGGCAATTTGATGTGGCTGGTTATCTTTGCCTTATTAATGGCAGCCATCAGTGCGTATTATTATTTCCGCGTTATCATTGCCATGTACTTCAAGACGGGCGAGGCTGAGCTGAATGCTGAAGTTTCGGGAACAGATAAATTCCTTTTGGTACTGACGGCATTAATTGTAATTGCTATCGGGATCGCTCCTCAGATTTTATTGCCGGCCGGTATCTGATTTTAAGAGTTCATTAATCTTTTTCGTTTTGCTGTTCTGCCCCAGGCAGAACAGCAAATTTTTTTTATAAAATTCCAGAAGAGTTTTTTTGTTGAATTTGAGCAACTTAACGCTTGTTTGGATTTTCTCACGCAAAAATTTACTAAAACCTAAGCGTGGAAAATCACCTTTCTTCCCTGCTAAAAAACCTTACATTTACACTTCTTATTCAGTAATCAATATTGTGCAGTTGTGAAAATTAAATCGTTTCTGGCAAAACCTTATGCCGCAGTCATTCAGAAAAAGATTCGCAGGAATATGGCCAACGCCCTTGCCGACCAGCAGAGCATTTTCCAGCAGCAAATAAAAGACGGTAAGAATACTATTTTTGGTAAAGACCACCATCTGGCTCAGGTTGGCAGCCACGCAGATTTTATTCAGGCGGTTCCTGTAAGAGATTACGAAGGCATTAAATCTTACATTGAACAAATCAAATCGGGTACCGAAAATGTGTTATGGAAAGGCAAGCCAATGTACTTCGCCAAAACATCCGGCACTACTAGCGGTGTCAAATATATTCCCATTACCAAAGATTCTATTGACAACCATATTGACACAGCGAAGTATGCTTTGCTGAATTACATGGCAGAAACCGGCAAGCCGGAATTTGCTGATGGTAAAATGATTTTTCTTTCAGGGTCACCTACACTGGAAAGAGTAGGAGGAATTCCCACCGGAAGACTTTCGGGAATTGTCAATCATTTTGTGCCGGGCTATTTGCGGAAGAACCAGATGCCAAGTTTCGAAACAAATTGTATTGAAGATTGGGAAACCAAGCTCGGCAAAATTGTGGCCGAAACCAGCAAGCAGGACATGCGTCTCATCAGTGGTATTCCACCCTGGATGCAGATGTATTTTGACTGGCTGAGCGAAGCCAATGACGGAAAAAAAATAAAAGAATTGTTTCCGAATCTTCAGGTAATAGTGCACGGTGGAGTCAACTTTGAACCTTATCGCGCCAAGCTAATGGAAAGTATTGGCGAAAAAATAGACACAGTTGAAACCTTTCCTGCATCAGAAGGCTTTTTTGCTTACCAGGATAGTCAGAATGAGGAAGGTTTATTGCTAAATACAAATTCCGGTATTTTTTTCGAGTTTATACCTGCGGCAGAAGTGTTTAATGAAAACCCAAAAAGGTTGAGCCTAGCTGATGTTCAGCTTGGGGAAAATTATGCATTGATTGTAAACAGCAATGCCGGCCTTTGGGGATATAATATCGGAGACACGGTAAAGTTTGTTAGTCTTAACCCCTATCGTATAGTAGTGACGGGTCGTATCAAGCATTTTATTTCTGCCTTTGGCGAACACGTAATAGCCGAGGAGGTGGAGCACGCCATGCGTATTGCCTCAAAAGAACACAACGCCCACATTATCGAATTTACTGTGGCGCCAATGATACAAACAACTGACGGGGCTTTGCCTTATCATGAATGGCTGATTTCCTTTGAACAACAACCGGCTAGTATGGAAGCATTTGCCAAAACGCTGGATAATGTTTTACGCGAAAAGAATGTTTATTATGATGATCTGATTCGTGGCGGTATTCTTCAAACCATTCATATAACAGCATTACAGCCTAAAGCATTTATTGAATATATGCGTGGCATTGGTAAACTTGGCGGTCAAAATAAGGTGCCGCGCCTTAGCAATGACCGCGCGCTTGCTGATGGATTAAAGGCTTTTGTTGTTTAAATATCTTTCTTCTAAACAAAAATTCTATTAAATTATCTTGATGAATATGAATCATAAGGGTAAAATCAAATTGTTCATTTTAGGTGTCTTCACTTTCATTTGCAGTTGTAAAGACACTGCAGAAAAAGAAGTTGAAAAGCCAAAGCCTGCAGAAACTCCCGTTGAAAATATTGCGTATAAAGTTGTTCAGTCCTTTCCTCATGATATCACCCTGTTTACGGAGGGCTTGCTATGGTCGAACGGACATTTGTATGAAAGTACCGGGTCTCCCGAAGAACTGGATGTGAAATCAATGATTGGCATTTCAGATTTAAAGACCGGTAAGTTTGAAAAGAAAATTGAACTGGATAAAAAGCTTTATTTCGGGGAGGGTATTGTCATCCTGAACGATAAAGTTTACCAGCTTACGTATAAAAATCAGACCGGATTTATTTATGATTTGAAAACGTTTAAAAAGCTCGATACATTTAAATTTAGCAATGCTGAAGGCTGGGGCCTTACAACGAACGGAAGCCAGATTATTATGAGTGACGGAACAGAAATGCTAAGCTTTTTGGATCCTGCGAATATGCAACCTGTAAGGACTTTGAAGGTTACTGATAATGGGTTGGCTTTGCCTTATATCAACGAGCTGGAGTTTATCAATGGCTTCATTTATGCAAATGTCTGGACAACAAATTTCATCGTTAAAATTGATCCTGAATCCGGAAAAGTGTTGGGTAGGATTGACCTCGCCCCTCTGGTATACGAAGCAAGAACAAAAAATTCAAAAGCTGATGTGCTGAATGGAATAGCCTATGATGCAGTGGCAAACAAGATTTATGTTACAGGGAAACTGTGGCCAAATATCTATGAACTGGATTTTCCGCACTAGTAAAAATGAACCCTTGTTTGGGGTAAGGTAATAAATGAAGAAAGGGTTTTGCATCTGCAAAACCCTTTCTCATTATGTGGATTTATTTTTTACCCGATTGCTTGTGCCAGATCCGAAATCAGATCGTCAGCATCTTCAATTCCTACACTCAGGCGAATCAATGAATCGCTCAATCCGCGTGCTACGCGGTCTTCCTGTGGAATAGAGGCGTGCGTCATTGTTGCAGGATGACCAATCAACGATTCCACACCACCCAGCGATTCTGCCAAAGAAAACAATTGTGTTTTTTTCAGCACTTCAAGCGCAGCATTAATATTATCGTCTTTCAGGGTGAAAGAAATCATCCCTCCGAAATCACGCATTTGTTTGCGCGCAATGGCGTGGTTTGGGTGATCTTCGAATCCGCACCAAAGTACCTTTCCAACTTTCGGATTTTCACGCAACCAATGTGCAATTTTTCTGCCGTTTTCGCAATGGCGCTGCATACGGACGTGAAGGGTTTTTATGCCACGCAAAACAAGGAAGCAATCCTGGGGACCAGGTACTGCTCCGCAACTGTTTTGAATGAAACGAAGCCGCTCTTCCAGTCCTGCATCATTTACCACCAAAACACCATGAACAACATCTGAGTGTCCGCCCAGGTATTTTGTGGCAGAGTGAAGCACAATATCCGCTCCCCAATCCAAAGGATTTTGAAGATAAGGTGACGCAAAAGTATTGTCAACAACCAAGGTTAGATTGTTGGTTTTTGAAATTTTTGCCGCCGCTTCTATATCTATAATATTCAGCATGGGGTTGGTAGGTGTTTCTACCCAAACCATCTTTGTTTTACTGTTTACATAATTGGCAATGTTGTTGGCGTCGTGCATGTCGATGAAATGAAATACAACGCCATAGTTTGCAAATATTTTGGTGAAGATGCGGTAAGTGCCGCCATATAAATCATTTGAAACAATCACCTCATCACCAGGCTGCAATAGTTTTGCTACTGCATCGGTGGCAGCCATGCCGCTTCCAAAACACAAGGCATATTTGCCATTTTCAATATTGGCTAATGCATTTTGCAAGGCATCGCGGGTTGGATTTTGCGTGCGGGCATATTCATAACCCTTATGGTCGCCCGGAGCAGCCTGCACATAAGTTGAGGTTTGGAAAATCGGGGTCATAATAGCACCGGTAGTCGGATCCGGAGAAACGCCGGCATGAATCAGGCGCGTGGCTAATTTGTGTTGTTGAGATGACATATTAAGATTGCTGTTGGACTCGTTTTAAAATCACGGCAAAGGTATTGATACCAGCGACATTAAAAAAACGCATAAGTCTTCCTTTTTATGATAACAGAAATGGCTAAGCCTATAGCCTATGCCCTTATATTTGCATTTTACGAACAAAAACACAACCAAGTGAAATATCGCTACGCCCTGCTTATCATATTATTAGTCATTATTGCCGATCAGTGGTCTAAAATCTATGTCAAAACACATTTTTATTATGGAGAAGAAGTTAATGTCATCGGCACCTGGTTCCGTTTGCACTTTATAGAAAATAATGGAATGGCCTTTGGAATGAAATTCAGCCAGGGAACAATGGGTAAATTGTTACTGACATCATTTCGCCTGATTGCTGTTGGTTTTGGTTTTTATGTCCTGAAGCAATTGGTTGTTCGTCAATATACCCGCGGCGCCATCATCTGCGGCGCTTTGATATTGGCCGGTGCAATGGGTAACCTGATCGACAGTATGTTTTATGGCCTGATCTTCAGCGAAAGCAGTTTTCACATTGCTAAATTTGTTCCCTTTGGCGAAGGTTATGGTAAATTTCTGCATGGCCAGGTGGTCGACATGCTCTATTTTCCAATGGTAGAATTTAAAGTTCCGGAAAGTGTACCTTTTGTTGGCGGTAAGTTATTCAGCTTTTTTGACCCTGTTTTTAATATTGCAGATGCGGCCATCAGCACGGGAGTGATCACCTTACTTGTTTTTCAGAAAAAGATGATACACAAAAAAGAAGAAATTGCAACGACCGAAATGAATGGCGAGTCCGGAAATTAAGGATGTGAATACAAGCCATTTTTTAAACTTCAAATCCATATGCAAAACGAAGAACTAAGCCCTGTAAATCTATGGCTGGCCGGCCGCAGTTATCGCATTTTGGTGAAGAAAAACGAGGTTGATTCTATCCGAAAAGCAGTGAAGGTGGCTGATGAGAAAATTGCAGAACTGAAGCAAACCTACTCGGGAAAAGATGATCAGGATTTTCTGGCCATGTGCCTGCTGATGTATGCTTCGGATAGCAACGGGAATGATAGCCT
>DLGS01000242.1:3147-4487 GCA_002482815.1 Bacteroidetes bacterium UBA7688 | reverse complement strand
TTGTTAGCTCCGGGATTTTCCTGTAAAGGCATTTCTAAAGGCTCGCCATTGTTCATTTTACGGCTATCCACCATAACACTGTCACCAATTTTGATTACGTAATGGCATTGGATAATGTCACCAAATTTGGCGGGAGTACCTGGCTCATCTTTCACAATGTTGTATTCAACACCATCTTTTGTTTTTTTAAAACTACCATTGCTTTTGCAAGAAGAAGCGCCTGCCAGGATTGTTGCCATTGCAGCAACCGATAAAATTTGTTTGTACATAAAAATTGAGGATAAATTAATTTTTTAAATTTAGGGGGTGAAATTCGGATAAAATTTTCTTAAAACATAAAATAGTTTCTGTAAAAGATTGTGAAGACTGTCCGCCGGAAGCATTAAAATGGCCTCCGCCGCTAAAATGCGCTCTGGCAAAGGAGTTTACATCAAAGTCGCCTTTGCTGCGAAAAGATAATTTAATGCCGTCTTTTCTTTCAATAATCAATGTTGCAAAGCGAACACCAGCTATACTGAGCGGATAATTAACCAAACCTTCGGTATCTCCGGTTTTAGATTCGAATTCATCCAGGTCTTTTTGTGAAATTGTAATCAAGCCGGCGTTCCATTCAGGAAAAATCTCCATTTTCTCTTTTAATACATAACCCAGGAATCGCATACGGCGCTCGCTCCAAGAATCATAAATTTCGTCATGAATAGGACTATGTTTCAATCCTTTGCGCAGCAAATCTGCTATCATTTCGTGCACACTTGCCGAGGTAACAGGAAAACGGAAAGAACCGGTATCCGTCATTGTTCCGGTATAAATACAGGCGCCAATCTTGTCATCAATAAAAGAATTATCGCCTGCGAGATTAATAAAATCATACACCATTTCGCAAGTGCTGCTTTTGGAAGCATCACTCACACCAAAGTCAAATGTTGGTTTCGGAAACATATGGTGGTCAATCAAAACCTTTGGTTGCGTAGCATTGGTCAGTAATTGCTCCATATTTTTCACGCGGTTGAAATCGTTGAAATCAAGGCAAAAAATAAGGTCTGATTCAGCCAAAGCCTTTTCCACTGCTTTTGGTTCCGCTTCATGGTTCATCGCCAGTTCTATTCCGGGAATCCAGCCAAGAAAATCCGGTACTTCGCTTGGAGAAACGGGATGGACTTTGTGGCCCTTCTTAAGAAAATAATGAGCCAGCGCCATCATGCTCCCGATGGCATCGCCATCGGGTTTGTGATGTGTTGTAATAAATATGGTTTTCGGGCCTTGCAATAATGCAAAACATTCCTTGATTGGTTTCATCTGATAGTTTGAAAAAATGGTTCTAATTACCGAACTCGCTCATA
>DLGS01000242.1:1858-3083 GCA_002482815.1 Bacteroidetes bacterium UBA7688 | reverse complement strand
AAACATAATACGCATCAGTTGCAGTGTTTCAATGCTTACATCCTGATCTTTAAACTCTTCATAAACATCATTCAGATCATCATCCTGGCTGTTGCGGAAGTATTCAAAAATCTCTTCCTGTTCATCTTCATCCAGTTCATCATCAATGCAATAACTGATATTCAGTTTGGTTCCGCTTGCGACAATAGTTTCCATTTCAGTGAGCAATTCAGCCATCGAAATGTTTTTGTTTTTGGCAATGGTTTCCAAGGGAATGCGTTTGTCGATATTTGTGATAATAAAGACTTTCATTCCGCTTTTGTTTACCACGCTTTTCATCACAAATTCATCTGATTTTTCAATATCGTTGTCTGCAACATATTGAGCAATCAATTTCACAAATTTGGCACCATAACGAAGCGCTTTTCCTTTATTTACGCCAACGATTTTCTCCAATTCTTCAAATGAAGTTGGATAGGTTGTAGCCATATCCTCAATAGAATTTTCAAGGAAAACCACAAAAGGAGGAACTTTATGCTCTAAACCCACTTCACGGCGCAATTCCATCAGCATTTTGAATAATGTTTCATCCAAAGCTGCACCATTGCCCGGACCCAGATTTACCGATTCGTCAGTTTCTGTTTCATCGGCATATTTATGGTTTAAAGAAACTTCAATGGCAAATGGTTTTTTCAGGAATTTATGTCCCGCATCAGTGATTTTCAGCAAGCCATATTCTTCAATATCCTTCCGTATCATTCCTTCCAGCATCATCTGGCGGATAAGTGACTCCCAGAAATTCGCATCCATTTCCATTATCAATCCGGCACCGAAAGATTTTAATTTATTATGTCTGAAAGTTACAATCTGAGGATTGCTGACACCGAGAATTACATTTACAATGTAATCGATACCAAAACGTTCGTCCATTGCTTTAATGGCATCGAGAACAATTTTTACACTGTCTTTTACATCCAGTTTTTCTTTGGGGTTCAGACAGTTATCGCAATTGCCGCAATTACTTTCTTTCAGTGTTTCGCCAAAATAATGCAGCAATAGTTTCCGGCGGCAAACACTGCTTTCTGCATACGCCAGTGTTTCAGCAATCAACTGGCCACCCATTTCACGCTCACTCAAAGGCTTATCGCGCATCAGGTGTTCCAGTTTCTGAACATCTTTGTAAGAATAGTATAGTAAACATTTTCCTTCAAGTCCATCACGTCCTGCCCTACCCGTTTCCTGATAA
>DLGS01000242.1:1267-1760 GCA_002482815.1 Bacteroidetes bacterium UBA7688 | reverse complement strand
AAAACGAACATCCGGTTTGTCAATACCCATTCCGAATGCAATTGTAGCCACAATAACATCCACTTTTTCATTCAGGAACATATCCTGACGAGAAGAACGGATATTGGACTCCAAACCGGCGTGATAGGCCACAGCGCTTACACCATTAGCCTGCAATAATCCGGCCAGTTCTTCTGTAGTCTTTCGGTTGAGGGTGTAGATGATCCCACTTTTGCCACGCATGCTGTGAATAAATTTCACGATGCTTTTTAATGTTTGCTCCTTTGATTGTTTTGGAACTATTTCGTAATAAAGATTGGCACGGTTGAAGGAAGAAATAAAGATTTTTGGTTCTTTAAGTTCGAGATTCTTAACGATATCGTCCTGTACTTTGGGAGTAGCTGTTGCCGTAAGGGCAATTATAGGAATAGTTGGATTAATAGCTTCAATCATTCCACGCAGTTTGCGGTATTCCGGACGAAAATCGTGTCCCCATTCGGATATACAATGCGCT
>DLGS01000242.1:0-1219 GCA_002482815.1 Bacteroidetes bacterium UBA7688 | reverse complement strand
TATACAATGCGCTTCATCAACTGCCACAAAAGAAATATTCAAATCAGCAAAGAATTCAATATTTTCTGCTTTGGTTAATGTTTCAGGGGCAACGTACAACATTTTTGTACGGCCTTCTGTAAGGTCAGATTTTACCTTACGTTGCTGAACTTTACTTAAAGTTGAATTTAAGAAATGGGCAATATTATCCTGATCACTGTAGCCACGGATTAAATCTACCTGATTCTTCATCAGGGCAATCAATGGAGAAATAACAATTGCAACACCTTCGCTTAAAAGTGCCGGCAATTGGTAACACAAGGACTTTCCGCCCCCGGTTGGCATAATTACAAATGTATCTTTTCTATCTAAGACGTTTTGAATGATTGCTTCCTGATCTCCTTTAAATTGATCGAAACCAAAATGTTTTTGTAACTCTTTTTTAAGATTGTGCTTTGTTTTAGACTTAATCGTACCTGTAGCGGCTCCCATACTTATTTGGATATTTTTTAGATGCTGAAACCGGAAAAATCCGTACAGAAATTTAAGAAAAGCAATTTTGCAGTTCTTTTCATCAGCAGATGTACAAAAATAGAATAATAATTGGGATTAAAAAGCAATGGAACCTAAGCTTTGGCAAAATTTTAAACACCTTTTTTTGGTGGTAATGGTTTATTTTCGTGCTTTATTTTATTAATAATTCACACCTCATGAAAACACTTAAGAAATATAGTATACTGGGTCTTGTCTTAGTCGCGGTTATTAGTTGTAAAAAGGAAACTAAACTTCTGGATACAAAAAACGGCCTTGCACATTCCTGGAAACTGACCCAGCAAGGAACAGATGTGAATAAGAATTATAAATTTGATGTTGAAGAAAAGAACTTTGTTGCTGATTCAGCAAAGACAACTTTACAATTAAAAAGTGATTATACAGGATACCGTGTTGGCGTGAACAGTTCATTCGTTGACACCCTGGTGTGGGAATTGAGAAATAATGAACGCATTTTGTATCTGAATATCACCAATAAAGGTTTTGAAAACAAACTCTATTATCAGTTTGAATACGGCACTAAAACACTAATACTGCTTGATACTACTGTTAGTCCGGGCTTTTATCGCTCTTATGACAGGATGGACTAAAAATATTTCAAAATAATTTTTGAAAATAAAAAACACTTTCTTACTTTTGCAATCCCAAACGGGGAAATGGCTCTGTAGCTCAATTGAATAGAGCATCT
>DLGS01000229.1:2541-10249 GCA_002482815.1 Bacteroidetes bacterium UBA7688 | reverse complement strand
GTGTAATAGCTTTCGGGATAGCCGAGCGCATCTGCGCTGATGTCGTATCCGTTCTGGCGAATGTTGAAATTTGAAGAACGATTGGGACTTAGACCACGACCACCAATGCCAAGCTGTAGGCCACCTCTGTCGTATTCCCAAATGTTAAGGCCAGGTATGCGGGCATAGATTTGACGGGTGTTGTTGGTGGCTAAATTTGCATTGATATTTTTCAGGTAAATGACTTCAGTTTTTTTGCCGGCGTAAATGGCTGTCCCCGAAACATCACTCAATTTGCCTGAAGCGGATTCGTTTCTATTTCTAATTTCTACTGCATTCAGGTTAATTGCATTTTTAGCTTCGATGTCCACATCCAATTTTACGTTTTTATCAATGAGCTCCACACTTCTAACTACGTTTTTTTGCCCGATATAGGAAATAAATATTTGATACTTACCGGGTTTCATAGCAGCAAAGCGGAAGAAGCCATTGTCATTGGTTGTTTTGGTAAGCGAGTCGGGAAGTAATAAAATGCTGGCATCAGCGGCGGCTTCTTCGCCCAAACGAATCGTGCCGCTCAAGGCAAATTGCTTTTGAGCAAAGCTCTTGAAAAAAAAGAAGAATAGAAAAATTGTAGTCAGTATTGATTTCGTCACAGTTTAATTGCTCTTTTTGAGGTAAGGTAAAACCCAGTTGTAATGCTGCCAGCCAAGCTTTTCGGCCGCCAAATTTACGCTGGAATCAATGAATAATCGCGAACGACTTCCATTCAACGCTACATAAATTTCGGCATACACGGCTGGCTGCTGTATTCCTTTTTGTCTATATTCATTTGCCAGATGATGTGCATATTTGACAATCAAATCGGGTTGGGTACTCATCATCTTCTCTTGCAAAGGGGTCAAAAACTCCCGATTATTCACTTCAATTTTTTGTTGGCTTATTTTGTCTTTTACGGTAAAATAGGCTGCACCTGACTTTTCCATCAGCATTACCCGCCACGAAAAGCGAAAACCTTCTTCGTGCCAAAATAAATGTCCCGGATAGAGCAGATAGCGAAAAGGAAAAACCAATTGAAAGGCAATATAGATATACAATGCGGCTTTCATCAAAGGCGCAAAATGAAAATAATAGGGCTGCGAATTTGGGATTGTTTTTTTTAATCGATTATTGTAAAAGAGCAAATAGGATTGTAACTTTTGATGAAAAGCAGCGGAGAAAAATATCAGGCTATTCGCTATCATTACAAAAGGGAACATCCCGATGGCAGGAAAGAAAATAGCAGTAGCAATATGGAAAATCAGTACGAAAGCAAAGGCAATTGGCCTTGTTTTTTTATTAAGCAAAAAGAAGGCAATCAACAAATCGTACACAGCACCAAACCATGAGAATAAATAGGCTACCCAGGTCTCGTACATCAGCGAGCCGATTATTGGTAAATGCGTTTTGCCTGGCAACCAAATGCGCATCGGCATTGCTTCGAAAAGCCAATCAGGATTGAGTTTGGCAATGCCGGCAAAAATATAGACCACTGTCATTTGGAATCTTAGAATACCCACACACCAAGCCGGCACAGTTAATCTTCTTTGCTCGGGATGCAAGCGCATATCAACAGCATAATCTTTGTTGGCCGGTAAGAATATCAGCAGAAATGCAACAAGACTGATGAAGTAATAATGGTTGAGATAAGTGGTAACATCTATCAATTCTACGTAAGTAAAACTGATAAAAAACACTATCGTTGCGAAGCGATAGAACAGGCCAAATACAATCATTAATGCCGAAAGACCAATACATAAAAAAATAAGGTGCATCCCAATGTTTCCCAAAGGTTGCACCCACTCAAAGCCTACATAAGTAAAATGAAACTTAGGCTGAACATAAATACTCTCAATCCAACCATTCCACCAAAAGCGCACAATGCTCAAAAACATCAGCAGTCCAAAAACAATCCGAAACGTAATGAGCGGCGCTATGGATACAGTTTTGTCGAAACTAAGTCTTTGTTGAAGGCTTTTAATCACGAATAAAATGTTTGTTGATTAGTCGCCATCGTTGTCGGCATAGCTGATTTGTACAGCAGTTGCAGAGGCAACATCGGTTTTCATTAAAGTCACTAATTTTTGAATTTCTTTATAAGCTTCATCAACCTTGGTCGGCTGTGTCAATAATGAATTTGACAATGGATCCGGGATAGCTTTCAACTTAGCAAGTGCGATATCAAATTGAGCCAGCACATCTGTGTTCAGTGTCGATTGATTCAGGGCAACTAAATAATCAGAAAGCCCTTTGCCACTGACATTATTGCCGGTGTACAAGCGTTTGATGCTATTCAGATTTTCAACAGCTAGTGCCATCGAAATGCCCGCATAATAAGCTTCACACTTGGTTTCAAAAACTTTGCCGTTCGACTGTTTACCCAAAGGCCATCCGATTCTTGGTCCTTTCAAAAGGTCTAATTGATAAGACATTTGATTGACAATATATGCAATCGGGCTGCCTGAATTGGTTTGTGTATTGCTCACAAATGTGGAACGGTAACCGATCCAGTCGTTGGCGACCTTGTCTATTAAAATTTTCATTCTGGCCAAAAGGTCACTGATGTATTTCGCCCTTTTGCTGTCCATTTTAGTGATGGCCTCATTTCCAAAGTATAAATAATTTAGAGCAGGAAACCCCTGACTGTAGAAACCGCTTCTCGTCAGCATTTCAAGATTGTAAGCACCTGCGCTGATATTGTTATTAATACTGTTGGTGTCTACCGAGAAGCCAGTCAGTTCGCCATCGGCCGTGAAACTATAATCCAACCCTCCGCAGAAGTTTAGGTAATTATCCAGCAAGGCATTATCAGCAGGACCAAAGTTAAAGGTTGCAATTTTGATGTATTGCAAGTGGGTTTCGCTGTAAGCTGTCTTTACCGCTGCCTGTGTACTCGCATTAGGATTGGCAATGAAAGCATCCGAAGCTATTTGCAAAGCAGCTATTTTTTGTTGCATGGTAGCGTATGCCGGAATAATTAAATTGTCGGAATAGCTGCTGAGCATAGCTGCTTTATCAAAACCATTTGCCGGATTATCGTCCTTGTTTTCATTCTTGCTGCAAGAAAATAAGCTGGTCAGCAAAAGTGTCATTGCAATAAATGAAGCGGTGATTTTTTTCATTGAAATTATTTTTCCGGTGCAAAGTTAAGTCAACAGGGGCTTTTATTACTAAAGCGTTCAACAGCTTTGTGTTGAACGCTTTAGAGAAATTGCTACTATAGCAGCTTATTAAAGAGCATAAGAGGTCTTTAATATGCTCTGTGCATTTTTCAGGTCTGTAAAAGAACCGTCTTTTATCAATGCATAAAAATCTTTATTCAGTATACTTTTCAAGGTTTCATAATTTGATGCAGAAAGTTTGCTGTTTGCCGGACGATATTTGAAGGCAACCATAAAGCCAAAGCCTTCAGATAAAGCGTGTAATTGAGAACCTTTATTTCCAACGTTTGCAGTAGTCGTTGGGGATGTTACATATTCCAGTGCGGCAGCGGCAGCCAATTGCTCCCATTTGGCCAGTATAACATCAATTTGTTCGTCACGAACAGCTTTATCATATCCACCAATTGCAGCACGACCTTTCAGGAATGCGTTGAACAAGGTAGCACCTGCACTGATTGCTTTACCTCTTTCTGCTAAGTAGCCTCCCCAAAGTAAAGGACGATTGGCATCAGCACTGGTATATGTTTTTGCAGGGTCATAATCTGACGGCACACCCAATAATCCGAAAGCAGCATCCCATTTAGCCTGGGCAGCAATCGTGTCTTTTGCATCAATTGATTTAACAGCATTCAGCATATTTACAGCTTCTTTGAACAACATAGCGCCCATTACGCCTTTTGTAAAAGCCTGACCATATTCCAACCCTCGCGGACCAACTACTATTTTATTGGTGCCACGCGCTACATATCCTCCTGCACCTTCGCTGGCAGTGTCACCATCATTATAGATAATAACACTATCGGCATAGGCTTTGTATAAAGATGCTTCGGAAGTAAAAGAAGTAATGTTGATACCTGCACTATTTAACATTGCATCTGTAAAGGGATTACCCGTATTACTGAACATATTGTTCAGGGTAGTTTGGTCTATTGATACTACGCTTGTGATACCTCCTGCGTTTGGTTTTTTCAGGTAAGCATCAATTTCCACGGCCATTTTTACCAATTGGGTAGACTGTGTATATTTTGCATTTGTAAAATTATAAGTAGTTGGTACTGTGTATGCTTTTATAATAGAACTTGGATTATCTTCTTTATTGCATGAAGAAAAGCTAAGAATCAAACCTGCCAATGCGGCAGCAGAAAGTAGTTGGTTTTTCATTTAATTGTCGCGTTTTTAAGCTGGCGCAAAAGTAGTACAGACATTTTTTGAGTCTTTATAAAATCGGGAAAACGACTTTCAAAATCAGGAATCCTTTCTGATTCATTTTCAAAATCACGGATTTTTGGACTTTCAGTGCAATTCCTCCTTTCTTATACTAAAAATTATTTCGAATTATATTATTAAGGTGTATTTTCGCCGCCACAATAAAATCTTTCATTCAAGTTATGAATTTTCAACTTACCGAAGAGCAATTAGCGGTGCAGGCTGCGGCTCGAGAATTTGCCAAAACAGAACTTTTACCGGGCGTTATAGAACGTGATGAACATCAGAAATTTCCTGCAGAACAAATCGCTAAACTGGGCGAGCTTGGTTTTATGGGTATGATGGTAGATCCAAAGTACGGCGGATCGGGTATGGACGCTGTATCTTATGTATTGGCAATGGAAGAAATTTCAAAAATTGATGCTTCTACTTCAGTATGTATGAGCGTTAATAATTCGCTTGTTTGCTGGGGATTGGAAACGTATGGTAATGAAGATCAAAAGCAAAAATACCTGACTGAAATTGCTTCCGGTAAAGCGATTGGTGCATTTTTGCTGAGCGAGCCTGAAGCTGGTTCTGACGCTACTTCTCAGCGTACAACTGCAATAGACGCCGGAGACCATTATGTGGTAAACGGTATCAAAAACTGGATTACAAACGGTAGTTCTGCTACTTATTATTTAGTAATTGCACAAACTGATATCGACAAAGGACATCGTGGCATCAATGCTTTGATTATTCCGAAAAATACGCCAGGTGTTGTTGTAGGCGCTAAAGAAAATAAAATGGGTATCCGCGGTAGTGATACACACAGCATTATGTTTCAGGATGTAAAAGTTCCGAAATCTGACCGCATTGGCGAAGATGGCTTTGGATTCAAATTTGCAATGAAAACTTTGGCCGGAGGCCGCATAGGTATTGCATCTCAGGCATTGGGTATTGCCAGTGGAGCATACGAACTGGCTTTGAAATATTCTAAAGAGCGTAAAGCTTTTGGAAAAGAAATTATGAACCATCAGGCAATTGCTTTCAAATTGGCTGATATGGCAACCGCTATCGAAGGTGCTCGTTTGCTGTGCCTGAAAGCTGCTTGGCTGAAAGATACACACCAGGATTATGAGCAAGCTGCCGCAATGGCCAAATTGTATGCTTCTGAAATTGCTCAATGGGTAACAAACGAAGCAGTGCAGGTACACGGTGGATATGGTTATGTAAAAGAATTCCACGTTGAACGCCTGATGCGCGATGCAAAAATTACGCAGATTTATGAAGGAACTTCTGAAGTTCAGAAAATTGTAATCAGCCGTAATGTGTTGAAAGCATAGTGAATATTCTAGTTTTTTTTGAAAGGGTTGTTGCATTGAGCAATGACCCTTTTTTAGAATCCTACACCAATCTGTATTCCCCCGTTTTTCATTTCAAGCCCGGATTCAAATTCCTTGGTCATAAAGGACTGATAGTACTCCAGGTAAACATGTCCTAATTTGGCCACAATTCCCCAATTATTCCTGAATACAAACCTTGTTACGTCATTACTGGTAATAGTGTAGGGACTGTTTTTATTAAACAATCCTCCCTGCAATGTTGCATCATATCCCACAGCATTTATTTCCGGATGGTCGTACGCATAAATCTGAAAACGTTTTCTTTTTGTTGCGGTAAAAGGACTATTGAAAATGCCGGCTATTACACTTAGGCCGACATTCGCTTTTGTATTGACAGTTCCGATTTTCGCTGTTGCCGATCCTGAAATGTTCAGAAAATTCCGCCATGCGAGAAGTTGCTTTTCATAGGTCAATTGATAATTCAATACGACATCATTCGCTATTTGGTTGAGCCAGCCTTGGGGTATAGCATTGGGTGTTCTTTCGTGGATATAGGTTTGAATGTCACCGGCTCCGGCGGCAGGACCAATAGCACCAAGATTAACCGAAGCTGTCAACCTTATTTTTGAAGAAGTATCCATTGAAACGGCAAAAAATTTCAGTGACAAAGTCCCTGCAAAAGGTCGGTCGCCATAAAGAATATTTGCCGGAACATAGTCTGTGGGTGTGTAACCATTCTGTTCGAAACCGATTCCAAATTTTTTTATGGCATTCTTTTGTTGCAGTAATATTTTATTGACAGGATTGTGTTTCAAAAAAGGATGCACAAATTCTAAAAGCACCGTTTGGGTAAGGTAATAATCTGTTGCGGTAAAATAATCATTGCCGTAATCGAGCCTCAGATAAGCATCCTCCTGCATATTGCGGTATACGCTTGTATTAATCTCCACGGCCTGCGCCAGAAGCAGAAGTGATTTTAATTGTATAAGCAGTAACAGTATGATAAAGCGGAATGACATCGTAATATTTACGTTGCTTTGATTGATAAGGTTTGAAAATTCAGGAAAAACACTGTTTCAAAATGGGTGTAAAACCTTTTTTCGTGCTTATCAGGCACGATACTTTTGCTGTAATAAAAAACAAATTTATGGCAGCTAAAACTTTTGAAGTAAAAAATTATGTGCTCAATATGGGACATAAAAACACCGCGATCTGGTCGGGTGTAACTATTCAGATCCAGGGATATGTTGCCTGCTATGGCGCCGATGGATCACGATTCATTGTGTATGGATTGCATCCGTCAAGTCCTGTACCTGCAGCTCCCGTTTACAACATTGCAGGAAATGTTGGTGCTATTTTTGTGCCTATTGAAAGATTGTCTCAATACGTGGATCTGGTAAGAAATGAAAAACCGGTTTACGCTTCACTCAATTCAGACAATCCAAACTGGATGTCGCTGGCAACCAGCAATGAACCAATAGGAGAAGGAGAATAATCCTGTCAGAACTCAAACTACAAAGCGGATATTCCCTTAGAATTATCCGCTTTACTATTTTTTTTAAAAATTGCATTTTTTTATTTAGGCCTGGCTTTCTCATTTTTGACTTTTATACTATCGAAAACGGGCAGGATATTATTGTAAACAGTATCCAATAATTGTGGATGAAGGCTATACCATTTCAATGCTTCTTCAAACTGGCTGACAGATGTTTTATGTCTGGCCAATATTTGCGCATAAAAATAAACAAGCGAGTCGATATTTTTATTGGAGGTTTGTTTCTGAACAGAATCCGTCACTATCAGGCTGCTATAAGCTTCTGCCAGATGAATATCTGTTAAAATGGACTGCATTTTTTTTGCTTCAACAGGAGGTTTTTCTTCCTGTATTCCGCATGAAAATAATAAACTGCTCAATAGCAAAATATAGCAAATCTTACTTCGATAAATTCTGGTATTTCTGTGCATTCGTGACATCGGCTTGTGAGAGTAGGGTAATGT
>DLGS01000229.1:0-2530 GCA_002482815.1 Bacteroidetes bacterium UBA7688 | reverse complement strand
GCCACGGGCATGTCGGCCAACAGGTTCATGATTTCAGTACTTTTCGAATTGAAGAAAAACTGAACCAAAATGGCGTTTGGATTGTCTCTGTTCAACTTTTGTAATGTGCTGATACCACCGAGGATATTGCGTTTTGCTTCATTTGGTTTGTCATAGTACATGTCATAACCAAGCCTGTGCATGGTAAACCAGTATTTATGAAAATCAGCGAAACGGGGATTCAGAATCTGTTCCACCAGCCAATATCTGTTTTTGGTGCCATCAACTGCTTTCCATCCGCGGACGCCTTTTCCTTCCGGTGCATTATTCACTACATTCTGCGCTTTTTTAAAATAGTTGTTACCGCCGTTCATCGCAAAGCTATCATAATCCAATCCAAGAATGATATAAACGTAATAGGCCAATGTTGCAGCAAGATTATCGGTGATAGCTTCTCCGCTGCTGCTCACACGGTTATCGTCAAAAACCAGTGGACTGAATTGGTTGAATTTAAAATTGGCTTCTTTGTCAATAAAATTAATCAGCGAAGTGTTGAAACCTGTATTGAAAACAGGTCGTGTAGCCTGAATATTCATGGTTGCCTCATATCCGTCCTGCACACCATCCAGCTTTGCCGTGAGGTTGAACATGATGATGCAATCTATCTTTTCCTGCACACCAAATTCGTCAGAAGTCCATTTACGGGTATTCAGAAAGGTGGTAATGGCACGTTCCATATCTGTAAAAACCTGTTGGTCTACATTCGTAATCCGGTCGTGGCGTACACTTACTTTACAGTTCAATTCCTGGCCATTACTGGTATAAAAACCGGTAAGGAGGAAAATTACAAGGAAGATTTGTTTTACTCTGAGCATATTTTATCAATGAGTTATGTATTCTATAATTGCTTCTGCAGTTGCTTCTTTGCTTTGCAGAGGCAAATTCTTTTGTTCACCGTTTTTTGAAAGAATGCAAACTTTATTTGTGTCGCCACCAAATCCCGCGCCTGCATCCTGCAAAGAATTAAGGACGATAAAATCCGCATTTTTTGCGCTTAATTTTTTTTGCGCATTAGCCAGTTCATTGTTGGTTTCCAATGCAAATCCAACCAAAATCTGATCACCTTTTTTTATTGAACCCAGATGTGCAAGTATGTCCTTATTTTGTTCCAGTAGTATACTTAACGTGTTTCCGGTCTTTTTTATTTTTTCGGTTGCCATTTCTTTTGGCTTAAAATCAGCAACAGCAGCTGACATTATTGCAATATCTGTATCTGTAAAATTTGAAACACAAGCCTGAAACATCTCTTCAGCACTTTGAACCAAAATTGTCTGTATGTCGTTATTTTTCGGGCGCAGATGGGTTGGCCCCAACACCAGCGTTACTGCTGCTCCTCCTTTTGCAAGGCTTTCTGCCAAAGCAATTCCCATTTTCCCGGTAGAGAAATTCCCGATGAATCGAACCGGGTCTATTTTCTCAAATGTTGGTCCTGCTGTGATTAAGGCCTTCTTACCGCTTAAAGGTTTTGAATTATTTGAGTTGCAATAATTTGCCAGCAATTGTAAAATAAAGTCTGGCTCAGCCATACGGCCATCGCCGAACAATCCGCTGGCCAATTCTCCGTTTCCAACCGGAATGATATGATTCCCAAATGATTCCAGTGTTTTTAGATTATTTTTTGTGCTGGGATGATGCCACATATCTTCATCCATTGCCGGAGCAATAAATACGGGGCAAATTGCAGAAAGATAAACAGCGTTCAAAAGGTTATCGCAAAATCCATTGGCTAACTTGGCGAGCGTGTTTGCACTGGCCGGAGCAATAAGGATTAGGTCTGCCCATCTGCCTAACTCAACATGATTATTCCAGTTGGATCCGTCGCTGATGTCGCTCAGCACCTCATTTTTTGATACCGTGCTTAAAGACAATGTGCTTACAAATTGAGTGGCAGCTTTGGTGCAGATAACTTTGACCTCTGCTCCTTCCTTTATTAACTGGCGAACCAGTTGAGGTGTTTTATAAGCAGCGATGCTGCCGGAAATACAAAGCACAATTTTTTTTCCTGAAAGTGTCATTAAATATAAATCCAGTTAGAACTGTAAAAGTACATTTTCTTAAAATGGCAAATGCTGTTAAAATAGTTTTATCATAAAAAATTTATTTATATTTTTTGGTTAGAAAAATCTGTTATTTTCGCAGTATCATTTTTTTAATGAGTTAGCAATGCTTTTAAATTTTAACATGAGATTTTTTATACCTTTTTTTGTTCTGTTGTTTTCATTTTCGTACAATGCGAAATCCCAGCTGGTTGGAGCAGATGTTTTTTTGCAGGGAGACTACGTTGAAGTTGGTATTGCCACGAATGGATCTTTTGGTACAGGGGGAAATGCCCCCAGCGGTTATCATCCAAGGCCGGACATGAGCCTTACTGCAGGCCCCTTAGGGTTTGTTGCTGACCCTTTGAAAGATGGCTGGACTGTCAGTTCTCCGGGATTTCCGGATTATTTCGGCGATTATTTCTTCCCTGGCACACCTCAGGAAGGTTGGGATG
>DLGS01000015.1 GCA_002482815.1 Bacteroidetes bacterium UBA7688 | reverse complement strand
ATCCACCAGTGGCAACAGACAGGATGCGCGAACCGGAACCCAGGTCTGCATCCACCTGATCCTGAAAAAAACCGGTGGTGTAAATATTACCTGCTTTATCAATGGCAGTGGCCATACAAGCGCTCCTTCCGGGGCCTTCCATTAATAATGCCCAATCAAATTTTTGAGTAGCGGCATGCAGACAAAGGCTTTGCAACAGGCAGACAAAAAAGAGTAGATTTTTTTTCATGGAGCTCTTGTTTTTCGGTTTTAAAACGAATATACCGAAAACAAATTAACTTTCTTTTGAATAAAAAAAGTATTTGCTCACAGACTTTATGCAAGGGCTTCTTCCGCTTGTTCTCTGCGCTGACCAAGCTCAAAGATGATACCTGAAAAGGCAATGGGGATTTATTAAGAAAGGCAGACATCAACAGCTATAAAAGTATCAAACCTTATGCCACTAAACGTAGCACAAGGTTTGAGGGTAACATTCATTAACACTTAAGTGCAGGCTTCAAAGTTTCGGCGAAATAAACCTTGTATTTCTTCCGGGTCGTATTGTTCCGTATGGAATGAGTTGGAAAGGCCTTCAAGCCATACTGGGAGATAGCTTCGTAATCAGCATCAAGCGCAGGTCGAATGGTAATGCTCATTATTTCAGGAAGTCCGGCAAGGCAACAGAAATATTAAATCCAAAGGTGAGATTATCTTTCAGGAATTCATTTCCGGCACTGGAAAACAGTTTGTTGAATTTCAGGATAGGCTCTATATAAATGTTATTGTCACCCATGGTAAACGGAAGATAAATACCTACTCTCGCATTAATATTATTATCCAGCGGATCATTCACCCCTGCAGTTATGCCCAGGTCGACACCAAATTTTCGACGGGTAAAAAAATAGGTCAGGTTCAAATCACAACTCAAAGCATAAGCCCGGCTGGGAATAGTGGTATAATAACTGATTGTACTGTCTATATTTTCTACCGGAACACCGCCTAAAGTGGAATTGGAAATAAAATTGGTTGTCTTTTTATTCCCCGGTTTAAAATTCCGTATGGAAGAAAAGTTTCCATTACACGAGACGTATAATTTATCTGTATTCACGCGGTTTTTGAGGTAGTTAAAGCCCAGTTTCAAGGTAGCATACTCATTATAATATTTAGAGGGCTTGGTCTTTGTGGTGTCTGTCAGCAGCTCCTGGAAATTCGAATTATACTTTGCACTGGCAGTAATCCATCGGATACCATGACCAATCTTTGAACTTAATTGCAGCGAATCCTGGTAAGCCAGATAGGCATTCTCCAGTTGCGCTTTCATGCTATCCTTTTTTGGACGTAACGAGTCGATAGTACCGAGTGTTGCCTGACATAAATCATAATAATTTCCGTATTTATCGCCCGTTTTAATGATTTTCATGTGAACCATCTGACGGACAATAGCATCAATTTTAGCTCTCGCCTCTAATTTTTTTTTATCCAACTTATCAAGCTGTGTATAATCAAGCAATTCGTCGCTATCCATTATATTATAAAGATCAATGTCTTCTTTATAGGCAGCAATATAATCCTGAATTAAAGCATTCATGCGTTTATATTGTTCTTCCTTTTCAAGCTTTTCATAAAAGGCCCGTTTCAATTTCATCCTGTTGTGCAGGCTTGTGGCATACGCATCAGTATAATTAATGGAGTTGTTACCCAAAAAATATTGAAAGTTTGAACCGATGGTGTACGTTCTCTGGTAATTTTTATTTGAAAAAATCTCTGCAAATCCGCTTTCTGCCGAGACGCTAAAGGTGGGCTGATAATAGAAACGGTCCTTTTTACCGGCCACATTAAACGTCACACTTTTCTCATCCACACTCACAGATTTACTGGCTATTTTTCCTTCCTTGATGTTTGTACCGCTCAGTTTATTGATTTGCGAATAGATGTATTGCTTCAGGACCGGCTGCGTAAATAACATATTGGTATCATATGCCGGATTCAGCAGCAGCGTATCGATATCTTTTACGGTACTGTAAGCTTTTTGGGCAATGCCGCTTTGTTGCAAAAACACACCAATGGCAATAAAGAGTAATTTTTTTTTCATTTTTCTGAATTTAATTTGTTTGTCGTTTGTTTGATTGTGAGCAGATAGCTGAACTATCCGGGTACAAAAGTCCTGGTTCGGCAAACGGGATGCAAGAGTAGAATTACTCAAAAATATTGCGTAGAATTACGGGTGCGGTTGAGCTGCAGCAGATTTACTTTTGTACCATTATCTCACACTTAAAAAATAAAATTATGCCAACAGAGCGCCCCTTAATTCCCAAAGACTACAAACTGGCTCCCAAAATTCCTTGTACGGGAACCAGTGCTGCTTTCTATCTGCCTGTATTGACATTTCATTCAATTAATGAAACTCAATACAATGCAATGATTGCAGATATCCCGCAGATTGAAAACAATCGCTCTTTCAGAACGGTGATGGATCAAACAATTGACCGTCCTGATGCCAATTGTGATGAAAAAATTGTTGAGATAAAGATTAATGATGCATCAGCGTTACAGATTAACCTGTTAAATTATCCCTTCCTCGAATACACATCCTGCCTGCCATTATCCCTTTTCAAAGGATTTAAGCTCTTAATGGAATCAATGAGCAACTTCGATGAAAACTTATGCTGGTTTCATTTCAAAAAAGGAGAATGCATTTACTTAAACCCTCCCGACTGGCAACAACAGGTTGTCGTTTTCACCATTACTTACAACGGAACGGTAATTGGTTATTATGATGTATCAACGCCTCCTCCTATAATCTAATAAACCCTGACACCTGACTCCTGACCCCTGATACCTGATACCTGATACCTGACCCCTGACACCTGACGCTATGCTGAAACTGACGCTGCAATACATTTCTATCTGCGCTCCTCTTTTCCCGCTGCTTATTTTCATCTTCAAAAAGAGTCATTTCGTTCTATCGAAATGGCTTCTTTTTTATTTGCTGATCAGCCTGGGCAATGATGTGCTGCTGATTATGATTGAGAAAGGCCTGCTTGTGCTGGATAGCTATTACCTCATTCATGGCTTTATGATGGCCGAGTTTCTACTGGTGTCTTTTTATTTTCAGGGACAAAAAATTTTCCCTTCCAGGCAAGCTTATCTCATCCCCATTATATCCGGACTGGGCATTGCTGCTTACTGGTATATTGTTTCGTGTACAAGCTTTGCGGCGCTCAACAGCGGAGGCTGCGCCTTGTTCTCACTTATTATTATTTCCTACGCCATCTTCGGATTTGAAAAGCTTATCCGGAGGCCGGTACCGGTATTCCTGGAGCAAACCGCTTTCTTCTGGACCACCAGCGGATTGCTGTTATTCTTCTCTGCCTGCTTTTTTCTTTTTTTATTATGGCATCATATTCCAAAGTCAGGCATGGCCAATTCGCTCTGGTTTATTGTGCACAACGGGTTCAATACAATTAAGTGTATTTTTATTGCTGTTTCCTTCACCCGCAAAACGGATCAATAAATATGAATGCCCAGTTTTTAGTCATCATTGGTATTGCCGGTATGCTGGCATTGTCTGTTGGGCTGATCTATTTTGTCATCATGCATCAAAGGAAAGTGCTGCAACATCATATCGAATCGCTGAAAGCACAACAGGAGTATGAACAGCAATTACAAGTGGTCAGCCATGAGGCACAGGAGCAGACCATGAGCCAGCTGGCTTCCGAACTGCACGATGATATCGGGGTCACCTTGTCATCGGTCAAATTGTTTTTGTCAAAATCGTCTGACGCAAGGCCTGAGTTAATGATTCAATCCCGCTTACTACTCGACGAAAGCATCGAAAAACTGCGCATGCTCAGCCATCGCCTTCATCCTGCTACCCTGCAGCATCTCGGCCTTTCCACTGCCATACAAACCATGCTGGATGTCATTCATCAAACAGGCCTTGTACAAACGGAGTTTGTCTGCTCCGGCGACACGGTGAAACTGCCGGAGGATATCGAACTGCCCGTATATCGTGTGGTGCAGGAGTTGCTGAATAACCTCATCAAACATGCCGCACTTACGCATATCAGGGTGCATATTTCGGTTCAGGATAATTTGCTTACTATCATCATCAACCATAACGGACAGGGCATTAATAATGAAGAACACCAGGCTGCCTTGTTTAAGAAAGGCGCTATCGGTCTGAAAGGAATTTACAACCGCATCCAGCGCCTGAAAGCCACTTTGAATTTCGAACAATTGCCCGGCCAACATTTTCAAATCAGCATTCTTACACCTCTCAATACTGCAAGATGAACCCTATCCGATATGCCATAGCAGACGACCATAAAATATTCCGTCAGGGCCTGAAACTGGTGCTCAATGACGACCCCGGCCTGGAGTGCATCGGCGAGGCACAATCCGGTGTGGAACTGCTTGAACTCTTGAAACGGCAGGAGCCGGATATTGTCCTGCTGGATTTAAAGATGCCGGATATGGATGGCTTTGCTGCCACCAAAGCGATAAAAGCTGATTTTCCTTCAGTGAAAATTATCATCCTGACCATGCACAATGAAGAATCTTTCATCCTGCACCTGATGGAACTCGGCGCTAATGGTTACCTGATTAAAAATGCAGAATCAGAAGAAATCATCAATGCCATACACGCCGTTCACGAAACCAATTATTATTTCAACAACCTGGTCAGCCAGGCCATGCTCCGGAAGATTGCCATCAACAAGCGCTACAACCCTGCCGTTTACAGCCGGGTCGACTTAAATGACAGGGAAACACAGGTACTTAGATTGATTTGCGAAGAAAAAACCGCTGCAGAAATTGGTGCTATCATGTTCCTTAGTCCGAGAACAATTGAAGGCATCAGGGCAGGCCTGCAGGAAAAAACAAAAGCCAGAAATATTGCCGGCCTTGTTTTGTATGCTGTAAAAAATGGAATTGTGAACTAAAGAAGACAGACAGGAAAAACAAACAGTACTCAGCCTTTCAATATTCCTTCCATCAGCGATTTCCACTGTGGAGTCGACAAGCCGGCCCGGGCAGCAAAAGCCACCAGCATATTCCGAAGCCTGTTCAGCAGGCCCACATGTTTATTTGTCTTTTCATTCCGGCCAAATTCAATGGCCCGCAGCGAGCGCCCCGACCGCCACACCACAAAAGTACTGCTGGCAGCCTTGGTGTAAAAATGGGCAGTAGCCACAGCATCCTCATCCGGATGCGCTGCCGGCTTTACAATCAGGGCACAGATTTCTTCATCCATTATCAGGTCATCCTTGCGTACAATTTTCGCTATCCTCACCCAGTCGTAGCCCTCCCCTGCTGCGTTTCCGGGGCCGGGCAGATGGATACGGATCAGGTTGCCTGTAACCGGCTTGGCAGTAAACAATAATTCGCCATTGGCATCCGTCAGCTGGAAAGAAGCACTCATGGCTCCGCTGATGTCCGACCAGCGATTTATGTCCAGCAGACGACCACAGGCTTGATCAAAAACCTTTTCCGCCTCCGCAAGGCTCCTGCACCTGCGCCGGGCCGAAGCGCCGGTTTGCGTGCCCATCGTTTGTTCCGGTACAATTGTTTTCAATAAACCCATATCAGTTGCAAAGCAAGAGCAAAACGCAGCAGCAAGCTTTATACAAAAAGACTTCTGTTTTATATGATTTTAAATCTCAGCGGATAAATTAAGAGAATTCCCCTCCGGAGTTTATCCTGAGCCTTAGTTTACACTGAACCTGCTGCCGAAGGAAAGTGAAGGGAAGGAAAGGATAAGACAATTTACAGGTGAGATGCAAAAAAGAAAATCTAAGATTCACTGAATTTTTCCTGTCTATACCCATTCGTCAGGCTCAGGGTGACAGGAAAAATTCAGTGTCTGTTCTCCGAACAAAAATTGTCAGGCTGAGCCAGTTTATCCTGAGCTTGACGAAGGAAAGCCTTAGAGAGTTTTACAGACGGATTGCATAAAAGAAAAATGTCATGGTGAGCCTGACGAACCATAGAGACATTTTTCCAGCGATGAGTTTTCACACCGCTTAACTTTTCTCGACTCCTTACCATTACGCATAAGTTTACAATTTGCATGACGAAGTGAAGGAAAGCCTTATACAGTTTTTAAACGATATGCCCTCACGCTAATCATCATCAACGCTGCATACTTGCGTCACGGATGTTGGGATGGTGTTCCAAAACCTTCACAATATCGCTTGCTTCTCTTATCCTGAACGGTTCTATATATTCAGTAGTAGCAAATTCTTTGGTGAGGCGATACAGCGGCACGAGATAAAAATGCTCGGGGGCATAGGCAGCACCACCAATGCCTATGGCCACAAATACAGGAGCATTCTGTTCGAATGCATATCTGCGATATGTTTTTATTTGATAGTCCTTTGCCCAAATGATACTGCCACCTATGGCTTTCGCTCGCCATTTACACTCCACTGCAAAAGCTTTTCCCTGATAGGTCAACCGTAGGTCTGGTTGGGTGTTTTCAATAGCACTAACCCCATTACTATGGTAGTCGGCATTTTTGCCAATTAGTTTTATATCATTACTGCTATGTACTATCGTTTGTATGGTATAGTCTTCAAATTGGTTACCCTTTTCTTTATTTTCAGTTGGGTAGCTGGCAATAGTTGGATTTTGGCTGTACAGATAGAGTGCCGCCCCTATGAACAGCAACCCTATTATCAATAAAATATGCGCCATATTTTTCATTGTTTCTTTTTCTTTCAGCACATACAGTTTACACTATTTAGCCTTTCCCTTCCCTGGTGTATTGTGCGGAATTAGTAAAATTATTTGGCGACTGCACTTACAACGTCCCAATTGATAGAATTAACATCTGTAAAGTTGTCAATTTTAAGTTCGAAATTACTGGTGGTGTTTGGAGGAAATGTTTCATAAATCGTATACTCCTTGCTCCCTAACTCTGTTTTGGTTTTACTGTAATAAGTTATCCTGACAACTGCATCTTTATAGGTAGCTACAGTAGCTTTATTCGTAATTGTGCCATGAACTTTTAATTTATCTCCCCATAAATTCTCATTGTATTTACCATCTGCAACCAGAAAATTTACAGGCTGGGAACGTTCGACCTCTTCGACAGACATTACTTTTTCCTGATAACTTTCAGAGGATGCATTATAAGCGGCACCATCTACAAAATAGTAACCTACTACAGCCAATGCAATTATAGCCAATCCAATAAAAATAACCCTCATTCCCCGGGCTCTATCATTCCTTTCAATAGAGGTTGATTGTATGTCAGGACTAATCTTCTGAACAGGTGGTGGAGTAGATGCAACATAAGGAGGAGGTGCAGCAGTAAAAATATCTTTCAACTCCAAAATGGTTTCAGCATTAACCCAATCAGTTAAGCCTTCATGCCAGACAGGTGTTTGTCTTGAAATATTCTTTGCTTTCAACTCTTCGACACTAAAAGGTCCTTCCTGTTCTGTGCCATTGTGTAGGTAATACTTTTTCATTTTCGATGTTTAATGAGCGTTTATCATAAAATTATTTATGCTTTCCTAGTAAAGGTTTTAAATTCTGAGCTACCTGATATTCCAGTGCAGTCATCAAATCTGCAAGTTTCTCATCAAATACAAAATAAGAAACTTTCACGTCTAGACTGATTGCACAAGCCCAGTGAGCAAGCTGTAAACCTTGCGTACGACTTGTACTAAAATACCCCATATGTTGTATCACCCTGCCCCAAAAATCTCTTTTTACTTTACCAACATAAAGC
>DLGS01000300.1 GCA_002482815.1 Bacteroidetes bacterium UBA7688 | reverse complement strand
GGATCTGCCCAGGCGCATGTGCCTGTGAAGCCTTGATGACCAAATGTGTAACCACTGCACCTTTCACCGCAAGGACCGGCATCATTTCTTTCATTGCTTGCTTTATCGAATCCTAAACCTCGTCGGCTACCGACAGCATTATAAGCAATAAATTTACTGACAGTAGATTCGTTCAAATACCTTTTTCCATTATAAACACCATTGTTTTGCAGCATAGAAAAAATGGCTGCAACATCATCGGCAGTAGCGAAGATACCAGCGTGCCCGGCAACTCCGCCCAGCATAGCGGCACCCTGATCGTGTACATAACCTTTGATCTGCTGATGTCGGAAAAGCAAATCGTTTTCTGTAGGAGCGATTTGATTGGGAGAGAATTTCTTTAGCGGATTGTAAGCAATATTTTTCAATCCCATTGGTGTGTAAAACGTGGATTGAACGTATGCATTCAAAGATCTGCCGGTAATTTCTTCTACAACTTTCTGTAAAAAATAAAAATCAAGATCGCTATAATTATACTTCCCGACAATCTCCAAAGGCTGATCCAGTATACGCTTCCAAATGGTGTCTGCATAATCCTTCCGCAAATAAAGATTTCTGGCAACCGGTATACTATAATCTTCTGATGCCGTTGTATGATAAAGTTCTTTGCTTAGGTTTCCGGTAGCAGGCTCAAGCGTTTCTTTATAAAAAGGAATCCATGTTTTGAGTCCTGCCTGATGCAATAATAAATTCCGGATACTGATATTTTGCTTATCCGTTCCTTGTACCCATGGCAAATAATCTTTCAGCCTTTTATTCAAATCAATTTTATGTTCATCATAAAGCTTCATTACTGCAATTGTGGTGCTCAAAACCTTTGTCAGACTGGCAACATCATAAATAGTATTCTTGTCAACCGGGGTCGTTTTCTGATAATCAAAATATCCGAACGACTCATTATAAACCACTTTCCCGTTTTGCAAAGCCAATACGCGGGCCCCGGGAAAAGCTCTTTCAGCTACACAATTTTTCATGAAAGCATTCAGCTTTTCGATGGCTTGAGGCGAAATAATCCCGGATTGTTTTGGTTTATCAATTTTCTTCAATTCATAAGGGATAGCCGTTTGTACTATTTGCTTTGAATTACTTTGCATCGAAGCACAGACTGAAACAGGAAGATTGCCGCTTGCAGGAATATTACCCGAAAGTATTGCTGCTGCTACCTTCTGGGTCGTGCTATCATCCTCATACATTATCAGGGCTGAAGCTGCATTGCAGAAATTTTTCATCAGATAAGCATTCCCCATATGAACCAAAATGACTTTGGAGTGGTTTTGAATTTTTGTCAGGAATTGTTGAAGCTCATCATTCAGCCCATAATTTTTTGCCGGATACAAACTGGTTGAATGAATCGTAACAATATTGACATCAAATTCATTTAATGCAGCTTCCAATTCTTCCATTGTTGTTTGGGCTGAACCCGCCGGAAGCCATGTTGTAGCAATTCCCGGAATCTCTTTCACCAATTCACTTTCTAACACAGAACTAGTTGTGTTCACACCTATATACTGCACTTTCGTGTCGGGTAAACTTAATGCAGAAAGCAAATGATTGTTATCACGAACAAGTGTACCTGCTGCTTCGGCTACTTTTTTACGTAAAGGAATGGTGAACTGATTGAGGTCGCTAACAAGATTTTGCGTCTGAATTGGTTTGAAGCGGTTTAATTTATAGCGATACTTTGCAGCCAAAATCTTTTTCACTCTTTGTTCAAGCTCCTCTTCACTGACCGTACCATCTGCTATTGCAGCTTTTATCTTTTCAATTGCCACCGGCACATCCTGCGAAAAGAGCAAAATATCATTACCGGCAATGAAAGCCCGCAAATCCACTTCGCCGGGTTGGAAATACTTGGCTACCCCATCCATATTAAGGGCATCCGTAAAAATTAATCCTTTAAATCCCAGTTGTTCTTTCAGTAAATTCGTTACCGTATTTTTTGATAAAGTTGTTGGAATATGAGGTTCCGCTTCCAAAGCCGGAACTTCCAGATGTGCAATCATAACACTTTGAGCACCGTCCTTAATTAATTGTTTAAAAGGGTACAACTCTGTGTTGTGCAGGTCAGTTAAAGATTGATTGATTACCGGTAAATCTTTATGAGAATCCACGTCCGTATTTCCATGACCCGGAAAATGTTTGAGACAAGCCATTACACCATTGTCCTGCAGGCCTTTCATGTAAGCTTTACCCAACTGGGTAACCCAATACTTATGTTCACCAAATGAACGGCTGTTAATAACAGGATTATTGGCGTTATTATTGATATCTATGTCCGGAGCAAAGTTAACCTGCACACCCATCCGCTTGCATTGATAAGCGATAGCCATACCAACCTGATACATCAGATTGGTATCTCTGGCAGCACCCAACATCATTTGCCTCGGAAAGTTAATCACACTATCCAAACGCATGCCCAGTCCCCATTCTGCATCCATCGAGATGAGTAAGGGCACCTGCGCCATTTGCTGGTATTTATTGGTCAGCAAAGCTTGCCTCACAGGACCGCCCTGCATAAAGATCAAACCGCCTATCTGGTGGTTTTCTATTAACTTTAAAATGGCATCATGGTTATAATTTTTACCGCCGCTATAGGCAGCAACCATAAACAACTGGCCAATCCTTTCCTCAAGGTTCAATTCATTGTAAACACTATCCACCCATTTTGTTCTTGGATTGGATTTTTCAATTTTATACGAAATCTGGGCAGAAGCAGAAGACGCGATCAGCAACAAAAATGCTGTATAAAATATTTGCCGGAATGTCATTATTCAAAAATAGGATTATTAAGTTTCTTTTACAATTCGGCTTGGTATTATAAGGTACATTTGAAGAGCAAATTGCAGTTATGAAACAAAAAATTGTCATTGCCGGTGGAACAGGTTTTATCGGGCAATATTTACAAAACAGATTTCTTGAAGATGGATTTGAAGTCGTAATCATTGCCCGCGGGAACAGGTACGTGTCGTGGGATGACACTCCAGGGATTACAAACGCACTGAATAATGCCTTTGTTTTGATTAATCTGGCAGGGAAGCCCATCAGTTCAAAATTCACAGAAAAAAATAAAAAAGAACTGATTGAATCCAGGGTAAGTACTACACATACTTTAGGCAATGCTATTACTAAATGTACTGCACCACCCCAAATCTGGATTAATGCCAGCGGTGCCCACATTTATGGGACAGACGACCAAAAACCGCATACTGAAAATGATGCACCCGACAATGACTTTTTTCCTGCAATAATGGCGAAAGAATGGGAAGATGCATTCTTTGCTTTCCAGCTTGAAAAAACAAGGCAAATAGCGTTTAGAATTTCTATTGTATTGGGTAAAAATGGCGGTGTACTTGACCCGTTTCTAAAACTGACTAAATTTGGTTTGGGTGGAAAACAGGGAAATGGCGAGCAAAAATTCAGTTGGATTCATATCGAGGACTTTTACCGGATTATTCATTTTGTTGCAGCAAAAACCGGGATAAACGGAGTTATTAATATCTGCAGCCCAAGTCCGGTGAGTAATGCTAAATTAATGGAAACACTACGAAAAGTAATGAAAGCACCAATCGGGCTACCTGCTCCTGCGTTTGCCATAAAAATCGGAGCAGGATTAATAGGAATTGAATCCGACTTAATTTTGAAAAGCCTTTGGGTAATGCCAAAACGCCTGACAGAAGAAGCTTACAGCTTTAAATATCCTGCACTTGAACCTGCTTTGGAAAATATTATTAATGAAGATTCCTAAATAAATTTTTGTTCTTTGGCTGTTTTCAACGCATCTTCCTTTGAATGAACATCCAGCTTCTGGTAGATATTCTTGATATGCGATTTAACCGTTTCCAAATCGATAAATAATTCCTCGGCAATTTTTTTTCTGCTTTTTCCGACAGCTATATGTTCCAGTATTTCAGTTTCTCTGCGTGTTAGCGGAGAAGCATCACTTCTTTGAAAACTACTGATGACCATTCTGGCGATATTGGCACTCATCGGGCCTCCACCTTCCATTACTTCATGAATGGCAGAAATGATTTTTTCAGGAGATGAATTTTTGGTAAGGTATCCCGAAGCGCCTGTGCCCAATGCCCTGAAAATATGGTTCGCCTGATCGTAAACGGTGAGCATAAGAATATACGTGTCCGGAAGTAATTTTTTCAATTTTGGCAGAGCATCAATTCCGGATATTCCCGGCAATTCAATGTCCAGCAATAAAACATCCGGCATATCTGTACCAATGCGCTTCAAAGCATCCTCAACATTACTGAAACTACTGACCACATTGATATTTGGCGTATTGGATAAAAGAAAAACATAGCCTTCTCTTATCATCTTATCATCTTCAATAAGACATACTTTTATTACATTTTCTGTGTTCATTATTTTACATTTTAGTTTACAAAAGGTAAATTCAATATAACCTGAGTGCCTACGTTATCTGCACTCAAAATTTCAAATGTTGCTTCTAAACGCAAAGCCCTTGAATACATATTTTTCAACCCATTTCCCTGATGAGCATTCTTCACATCGAAACCTCCTCCATCATCAACTAGCCTGATCTGAATTTCGTTATCATTTAATTTTATCACCTGAAGCAATACATTCTTTGCTCCGGAATATTTCATACAATTATTCAAGGCTTCTTTCCAGATCATTATAAAATTCCTGCTTTTATCCAAAGGCATTTTATACTCTTTCAGCCGCTCGTCATTTCCTGAAATGGAAAAATTTACTTCTGTTTCGGACAACAATTCTAATGCAAGATCACGGACATGATTTAAGATTTCAAACAGATTATCATTTGAAGGTTGCAGTGACCAAAGTATGTCGCGGGTGCCCGCATAGAGCTGCTGTGAATTATCCTGAATCTGTTGGATGATGCGCTCTGCATCAGGGTTTGGTACTCCTATTTTTGATTTCAAAACACTGGTA
>DLGS01000094.1 GCA_002482815.1 Bacteroidetes bacterium UBA7688 | reverse complement strand
TATAGGTGTTGATAATGGCCACACCAAATGAACCTCCCAATTGACGCATCAAACCGGTGAACGAAGCACCCTGCCCTATCTCCTGTCCTTTCAAAGTAGAAAGAGAAACGGCTGTAATAGGAATAAACAATAAGGATAATCCTACGCCACGTAACAGCAACATACCAAAGAAGGCATCTCTTCCGGTGTCTGGCGTTAATATCGAGTATCCGGAAAAGCAGAACATAAAGAAGGTAGTCATACCAACCGCCAGCAGGTACTGCGCGGGAATTCCTTTCTTAATCATATTCCCCACGATTGGCATCATAAAGGCTGTGGCCAAGGCTGCAGGTACCATCAGCATACCGGATTGCAAGGCCGTCCATCCCAGCAATTGCTGCGTGTATAAAGGAATAATGTAGGTAGAGCCATAAAGCCCGAATCCAAGTACAAAAGAGAGGATTGTCCCGACACGAAGATTCCGGTTATTCAGCACTTTGAAATTTACAATCGGATTGCGATACGTCATTTCGCGCCAGATAAAAAAGAACAAACCAAATACCGCAGTGATGCTTAACAACAAAATAGCCTTATTACTAAACCAGTCGTCTTCCTGTCCGCGCTCCAAAACATATTGTAATGATCCAACGCTGACAGCCAGCAAAATAATACCAATCCAATCCACATCTGCAGCCTTGGTTTTTTCTGCATATTTAGGGCTACGAACATAAGTCAAGGTTAGTATTGCAGCAATAATACCGATCGGAATATTGATATAAAAAATATACGGCCAGGAGAAATTATCGACAATATAACCACCCAAAGGAGGACCAAGTGTAGGACCAACGATTACCCCCAAACCATAGATGGCCGTGGCTTTCGCGCTATCTTCCGGCGGGTAGGATTCTGTAATAATGGTTTGCGAGGTAACCAGCAAAGCGCCTCCACCCATACCTTGCAGCAAGCGGAATAAAATCAGCTCTTCAATAGTGCCGGCATTGCCACACAAAAAAGAAAATACCGTGAATATAATAATAGAAGCAGCGAAATAATTACGACGACCAAACTGTTGTGCCAGCCAGGAAGTCATCGGCATTACAATTACATTTCCGATGGCATAAGCCGTAATCACCCAGCTGATTTCAGCAATGGTTGCGCCCATATTTCCACTCATCGTTTGTAGTGCCACGTTGACAATCGTGGTATCTACTATTTCGAGCAAAGCACAGAATATGGCAGTGATGGTGATAATCGCCCTCCTGCTGCCATACTCCACCAAAGACTCTGAGGAAGCAAATGACATAAATAAATTTTAAAAGAAAAGAAAAGAAAATCCTTGCCCTGATTGATGAAGTTCAATTAGTCAAGATGCACTTCCACCAGTACATTCATACCAGGGCGAAGTGATTTCAATAACGGGTCAGTCACAACATCGAGCACAATTTTTACCGGTACACGCTGAACCACTTTTACAAAGTTTCCACTCGCATTGTCGGGTGGCAACAATGCAAAACGGGAACCAGTAGCTGGTGCCAACGATTGTACTTTACCTTTAAATTCGTGACCGGAAAGTGCATCCACAGAAATAGTTGCAGCATTACCTTCCTTCATTTTATCCAATTGTGTTTCCTTAAAATTCGCAATCACCCAAACAGCTTCGTCTACCACCACGCTGAACAATTGCTGCCCGGCCTGAACCGTTTGGCCTGGTTGCAGATTCACTGTAGAAACTTTACCATCCGCCTGAGCGGTAATGACCGTATACGACCAGTTCAACATTGCATTGGCCAGATCAGCTTCCCGTTGCTTGATGGTTGCATTCGCCACGGCATTTTGCTGACCCGTTGCAAGGCTTTGAGAACGGACTGCATTGGCCTGGCTTGATGCTGCGTTTTTTTGTTCTTTTAAAATGGTCAGTTGACGCTCCGCTCTTTGTTTTGAGGCAAGCGCTTCATCATATTGTTGTTGAGTAATCGAATGGTCTTTTATCAGATTTGCATAACGATCAAAATCCTGCGTAGCACGCCAAACATTTACTTTAGCTGCTTCAATATTAGCGTCAGCTGTTGATACATTAGCGAATGAAGATTGAGCTGATGCATTGGCGGCAACAGCATTTGCCTGGCTTACCAGTAAACCACTTTTTGCATTTTCTAAAGCAGCTTCCGCCTGCAATACTTTATTGTGCATTTCTCTGTCATCGAGGATAACAAGCGTGTCGCCTTTTTTCACATATTGGTTATCCTTTACGCGTACTTCGTTGACAAAACCTTGAATCCGTGGTATCACCGGACTGATATTCGCGTTCAGTTGTGCATCATCAGTATCAACATTGTGCAAACTGTGATTGTATTTTATTACACCGTAAGTACCACCCAACAGCACGATTGCAATCAGGATAATCATAAACTTTTTGTTGGTCTTTTTAACCGGGGCTTGTGGATCAATTTGAGCTTCCATCTTTTATTATTTATGTAATTAATTAGTGGGTTGAAAATTTATTCTTCTTTATTGGGCTACAATGCCAGCTGTTTGCAATAGCTTATTGTAAGCCACTACCGCATCCGCTTTGGCATAGGCATAATTGAGTTTAGCCTGCAATTGTTGCACATCCGCATCCAGCAAATCGGTGGTGGTAGCCAAACTGTTATCGTACTTATTTTTTGTGATTTTATAGTTTTCATTAGACTGTTCTACAGCAACATTCAGCACTTCAATCTTCTTAAGACTAACGAGATAGTCTTCATAAGATTGGTATAATTGAATTTTAATATTATCGCCGAGGATTGCTTGCTGTGCCTGAACCTGCATCAGCTGGGCTTTTGCAGCACTGATTTCAGCACCGGTTTTCCACAAAGATGAAATGTTATAACGCAATCCGATTCCTGCATTCCAGGCATCTGTCACCTGGATTGCATTGGGCACATTTAGCGCAACATATCCGCCTGTGAGACTTAATGAAGGATAGTATCCCCCTTTCGCAGATTTAATATTTGCATACGCCGCTTTCTGGCGCAAGTCAACAGATTTGAAATCCGAACGGTTATCCACTGCCTGCTGTTCCCAATAGGAAAGGTTTTGCGCATCATTCATTTGTTGAAAAGATGTGGTATCCAACACCAGCGTTGTTTCTTCAGGCAGACCAAGCATCAGGTCCATATTGAGATTGGCAACGTGCAAATCACTTTCTGCATCGAGCAAGGAAAGCTGAATATTTGATTCCTGCAGTTTTGCTTTTAATAAATCGTTGCGTGCAAGCAAACCATTTTTTTCCAGGTTTTCAAAATCAACGGTACGCTGATGAGATTGTTTCAGGTTTTCTTTTACCAATGCAACAGAACTGTTGGCCTTGTATAAATTACTGTACGCTGAAATGATGTTTTGAACTACCTGCTGACGATCAGTTTCAGCATCAAGCCTTGCAGCTTCCTGCAGATATTTTGCCGATTTGATAGCAGCAGAATTTTTAAACCCATCAAATAAAGTGTAGGAAACATTCCCTAAAGCATACATCGCTTCTTTCACATCCGGAGCTGTTGTTCCCTGTTCGGCAGTACCTGTTCCGCCTCCTGAGGATTGACCTGTATTCAATAATATATTGACTGTTGGTTTTGATACACGCAAATAAGAACCGGAAATACTGGCATTCGGTAACCTTCTGTCTTTGTATTCGCGAAGAGATGCATCAGCACTGGCTATGCGTGCTTCACTCTGGCGTAGCTGTTTACTGTTTTGCACACCAAGTTTTATGGCGTCAACAAGACTTAAATCTTTGTTGGTTTGTGCTTGAGCAACAGAAAATCCAAGCAGCATCAATGAAAACAGTGCACTGATTCTTTTAAATTTATAGTTCATTTGTAAGTATTGCTTTAAACATATTTTTCAGAAAAACCTTCATTCTTTTTTTCAGCAGTTGCTGAAATTTATCATCAGACATTTCATCTAGTCCGTGAATTCTTTTATAATATCCATGTCCCATATAAATCTGATTGGAGGCACCCACTAATGTGCTTACCAGCAGCGAAACATCAATATTTTTTTTAAAAACACCTTTCTTTTGACCTTCCGCTATCAGCGCAGAAAAGAGGTCGTAGTTTTTCTTTTTGCTTTGAAAAACGACTTCACTAAGCTCTTTTGTAAAATTTCCGTTCAACTGTTCGCTCTGGACTAATTTGAAAAAGCAAGTATTGTTCTGAAGCTTGTCTATATAATGATCCACCAGAGATTCTATTTTTTGAAAAGAGTCAATATCAGTCTGCGCCAATAAATGCTCCATTTGGATGGCAGTGGAACTTATACGATAGTCGAAAATTGCCTCCAGCAATTTTTCTTTCGATCCAAAATAATAAGAGATCATCGCCACATTGACATTAGCCGCTCCGGCAATGTCTCTGACAGATGTACCATTAAACCCCTGCTCCGAAAACAACTTCTCGGCAACAGATAAAATCTGCACTTGCTTTTCGTTGTATTTTGATTCCATAATTTCAAATTGACGAGGCAAAGTTAAACACTTGTTTGATATTTTAAACAAACGTTTAATTAATTTTTGTTATCAAAACATTAATTTGATTGATTGTTATCAGCCAAACAATGTAAATTCGTAACCGGAATGATGAAAAATTTATTATTTGTAATGCTGGGAGGCGGCTTTGGTAGCGGATTTCGTTATTTAGTTGCAATGTTTGTCAAACGACAAACAGAAACTTCATTTCCGTTAGCAACGTTTATAATCAATATAAGCGGCAGTTTATTGATTGGGATTATTTTGGGCCATTACAGTAAAGATAATAACCAGAACGAGCAGCTTAAGTTATTACTGGCTACAGGATTTTGTGGTGGATTCACCACTTTTTCGGCATTTACGGCCGAAAATTTAAACTTGATACAAACAAACCAAACCGGAACAGCATTGATTTATATAGGCTTCAGCCTGTTTGTAGGGATTATTGCGGTATGGCTTGGAATGATGATAGGGAAAATCTAGCTTATTTTATTCCACTGGGAATTTCCGCCAATTGCATTGAGGGCAGATTTTAAATTTTGATGTTGGGGCATATCCAGCGAAGGATCAACAGCGATCAGTTGCAAGGCAGCATTTCTGCTCTGTTCCAGAATTGGTCCGTCTTTTACAATATCTGCAATTTTAAGCTTCAATACCCCACTTTGTTTCGTACCATAAACATCACCTGGTCCCCTCATTTCAAGATCTTTCTCGGCTATTACAAAACCATCTGAAGTACTGACCATCACACGCATCCGCTCGTAACTGTCTTTTGAAATGCCACTGCCGGTCAGCAATACACAATATGATTGTTCTGCGCCACGCCCTACCCTTCCGCGCAACTGATGCAGCTGCGACAGGCCAAATCGTTCAGCACTTTCAATCAGCATAACTGAAGCATTTGGGACATTTACCCCAAC
>DLGS01000175.1 GCA_002482815.1 Bacteroidetes bacterium UBA7688 | reverse complement strand
GCTGCTGGTGCTCCTGCTATAGGCGTTCCACTTTCAAGCCATTGATAAGATACGCCTGTACTGGTTGTTGCAGAGACCTTCAGGCTATCTCCATTGCAAAAGCTGATAGTTCCCACTGGCACAATAACTGCGGTCGGCAGCGGGTTTTCTGTAATCACCAGACCTGCGCTGGTAGCCGAACAAGAACCAAGTGTTGCTGTCAATCTGTAAGTATTAGCACTTGTAGCGGTATAAGAAGCCGAAGTTGCTCCTGCAATTATGCCGGATAAATCTCTCCATTGATAAGTCAGACCGCTTACTGCTGTGGTGCTCAACACCAGATTATCTGAAGTACAGAAGGATGTTTTACCCCCTGCACCACTGATTACCGGTGCGGTAGGAGTTGGATTTACGGTAACAGTTGTTGTTGTCGAAGTATTTATACAACCGGTTGTTGAATTTGTAACCTTTACACGATAAACCCCGGCGACTGTTGCCGTATAGAGGCTGGATGTAGCGCCACTGATATCAACACCACCTCTTTGCCATTGGTAAGTATAACCGGCTCCTGTTGTAGCCTGCAGGCCAACGCTCAGTCCATCACAAAAAGTGGTGGCAGATAGTGCAGAAAAAGCTGCAGTAGGCAATGGATTTACTGTGACCGTCTTCGGATTACTTAATGCTCCTGCAGGGCAATCCGTTGTTGTTGCTTTAAGGGTATAAACACCCGTTGTAGAAGCTGTATAACTGGAGCCGGTTAAACCTGTCGTGACAGCATCTTTGAACCAGGTATAAGTAACACCGGTAGCAAGAGGTGTGGATGACAAAATTACGTTCCCTCCAATACAGAATGTTGTATCTGTTGTGGCAGAAATAGTGGCAGGAGCAAGAACTCTGGCAGTATAAAGTGTAGTAGTATCGCTTTGTCCTGACAAAAGACACTGTGAAACTAAACGATAATCCTTATTAGTTGTTGTACTTGTAGTCAATGTTGTGAAAGTATCCGTAGCAGTCATATTTACAAAAGCACCTGTACTGGCAGGTCTTGATTGCCATTGATAATGCATGCCTGTTCCCAGTGTAATGCCTGTACCGGTCAACAGAAAGTTTGCACCGCTACATACAGCGGTAGCTGGACCTGTTACTGTACCTGCCGCCGGCTTGCCTGCACAAGTACTTGTAATTGATAGTTGAATATTGGGTCTTTTAACAGTCAGTGTGGTAAAGTTAGTAGCACTGTATAAAGATGTTGATGCACTATGGTAGTAGGCAGAGATTGATCCTGAGGTTGTATGTGTATTGTATACAGGGAAATTTCCTGCACTGGTGACTGCCGTTTCTGAAGTTTCTTTTACAATAATAACATCAAGATAGTTAGAACCACCGGAATAAGTCATAAGCGTAGAATCGGAAACAGTTGTAGAGAAAACTACTGAAGTCCAACCGCTGGTCATTGTATTATCAATAACACCACTGTAAAAAACCTTCTTATACCCCGAAATTGCATAATTATTTATATTGGCAGGAACCGCTGTAGTAATTGTTGATGAAGTTGTTTCCTTCATGTAGATCGTTATATAATTCACACTGGTGGATATGGAACCAGAAGCTTTTTGAAAAGCCATACCGGTAATTGTCCCTGTCGATCCAATTTCTGTAGAAGAGAATAACATACGTGAAGCCGAATAGGCAAATCGCCTGTTGGTGGGAGTAAAACTGGAGGTATCTGTACCCGGAACAGTAGGTATAGTTATCGTAACCGCCTTGGATTCCATTGAAAACCACAATGAAATTATTAAAAAGAAAATACTTCGAAAGTAATTTTGTTTTTTTTCTACGGTAGGGGTAATAGTTTTTTTCATATAAATGATTTAAAAAAAATAAAAATAAGGCATTTCATGTCTAAAACCAATCTTTTTGTTAAAAAACGGCAAAAAAATTACCCATCGGTTTCTTAACAGGCATTTTTGGTCAGCTGTAGAAATCGTATCTTTGTAACTCATTGTATTTTCTCTATTTTCGACTTATGACTTTGGCAATAAAATCAGACTTACGCATTTTCAGGGCAGCATTATTTATTTGTGTGCTTTTTCTTTGCAGAAATGCAAAAGCGCAGGCAGTGGCAGAAGAAAATAATGCTCAAAATGAGAATTCCGTAAAATTATTTGCCGACTCAAGGCTTACAGCATTAACTACTTTCCAGGAAATAACAAAACCGGTATATGCAAATGCGGGTACATCAAAAAATGGATCCGGCAGTATACACTCTGCAAAAGGATACCGGATTCTGATTTACTCAGGAATAGACCGGGCAAAAGCCACCAGTACCAAAGCCGATTTTATGCGCCGACATCCCGGCACACGAATATACATGACCTATGCTTTGCCGCAATACCGCATCAAAGTCGGCGATTATATATCACGAGGAGAAGCAAATGAATTCTACAGGCAATTATCCGGAATCTATTCACCATGCATGGTAGTGCCCGATATTGTAGAGATAAATACATTCAGAAGAAATGATTAATAAAATCCGCCAAAAGGCAGATGAACTTTGGGCAGAATCTAAAAGAATCCGCCACACCATTCATGCCAACCCCGAACTCTCTTTTCAGGAATACGAAACCAGTAAATTCATCGCTGCCGAGTTGACTAAACTCAATATTCCTTTTACGCAAGGCATAGCAGGTACTGGCATAGTAGCCATAATTGCAGGAAAAAATCCTTCTAAAAAATGTCTGGCCATCCGTTCAGAACTAGATGCTCTTCCTATTACCGAAATAAATGATGCTCCATACAAATCAAAAAATGAAGGCATTATGCACGCCTGCGGACATGATGTGCACACCGCAGCCCTTCTGGGTGTAGCAAGCATTATGAATGATTTTCGCAACGAGTGGGAAGGCACTTTAAAACTGATTTTTCAACCCGGTGAAGAAA
>DLGS01000032.1 GCA_002482815.1 Bacteroidetes bacterium UBA7688 | reverse complement strand
TCCTGTCCACAAACTCCTGTTCCCGCGGAGCTGCAAAAACCAAATGCGTATGGCTGTCGCACCAGGCCGGAAGAGCTAAACAATCACTTGCGTCAATCTCTTTAGTAAAATGATTATCAGTTAACTCAGACATTTTTCCAAATGAATGAATTGTATCATTTTCAATCAGCAGCCAGGCATTTTCAATAAAGGGAACCTGAGACATATCTTCTCCGGCTGCCATCTTTTTGCGTTCACTACCCTCTTCTGTCTGGTATAAATATTTAATATTTTTGATTAGTGTTGTCATAATTTTTATTATTCAAAACCGATTTCCATTCATCAGATTCCGCAAAGACTTTGATAGTTTGATTTCTCTTTTCCAGCAATTCGGTCATATATCTTCTTAGAAATAATTTATCCGCAATCTTTCCGAAAATACCTAATGGTGATTCAAATACAAAAGTATCATTCATAATGACAAAACCATCTTCTTCTTGAAAATAATGGTCGTGTTTCATCAATTTGAATACCCCTCTAATCTGTTCATCCCGAAAATAAAATGGCGATTCGAAGGCGGTAATTTTAGTCGTTAATTTTTGCTTAACCCCAAGATGCACAGCCTGCCAGGTTACAAATTCATTCATGCCTATTAAACCGCTTGTACAACCACCTATTGCTTCCTCTTTAGTGTGGAACGTGGATATTTTGTGCAGGTCTATGCTGCGCGATAAATCGAAGCAGATTTGAATGGATGAATTGATGATGGTTTGGAGCTGTATGGTGGGCATATTACAAACTTTTCAACTGCTCATTTATTTCCCAATCAACTTCCGAATCTATTATTTCATAATTTTCTTGGGATGCAATACCTCCTAATTTTAATGGAGTCTTTAAACCAGCAATCTCATTAAATTTCAAAGTGATTTTTAAATTGAAAAATTGATTCGAATTAATTGTTTCTTCTTTGAAATCTACAAGATCTATATTGAAAAAGTCCGAAATTGTTGTTTCCAATTTATAAACTTCATCAAAGTTTATATCAAATAAATAGATCACTTCATTATCAATTTGCTTACCAAATTGCCTTCCCGCCCAATCAAATCCAAAAAGCAAAAAATTCCCTTTGTAACTACCAAAGGAAGATTCTACGATTCTTTGCCATTTTTGCATTGTTTCAAATGAATGTATTCTGAACAAACCGTTTGAAAATGAACAGCCACCATAAGATTTCAACAAATCACTAACTTGTTTATCAATTAGAAAATAATCAGATAGATTATCTTCATTTCTGACAGAAATTGGATTAGAATCAATAAAGGAATTAATATTTAGTCTCATTTTTTTAAATATCGCACAAACATACCCCTTCTCCCCTATTCCTCCAACAAAAAAATGAGCACCCGAAGGATGCTCATTTTCTATTTTGCCAAGATTGATGATAGACTATTTGTCTTCTTCGTCTTGTTTCATTTTGTCTTTCAGAGCAGCAAGGGCACCGATATCACCCAAAGTTGATTTCTCAACTTTTGACTGGATGTTTTTCACTGCAGACTTGGTTTTGTCAGAATCAGCTTTCGCTTCTTTCTTCACTGCTTCTTTTTCTTCGATTTTGCCTTGCTCCCACACTTTAGTGTGCGATACCATGATGCGTTTGTCGTTACGATCGAATTCGATAATTACGAATTGAGTTGTTTCGTCAGCTGCAACATTAGAATCGTCTTCCTTGCGGAGGTGACGTGCAGGTGCATAACCTTCCAGACCGTACTGAAGCTGAACTGTAGCTCCTTTATCGTCTTTCTTCGTTACTGTACCTTCGTGTACCGAACCGATCGGGAATACTGTTTCAAATGTGTTCCATGGATCATCTTCCACTTGTTTGTGGCCCAAAGACAACTTGCGGTTTTCTTTGTCGATTCCCATAATAACCACTTCGATTTCTTCACCTACTTTAGTGAATTCGCTTGGGTGGTTGAAACGTTTGATCCAGCTAAGGTCAGAGATATGGATCATACCACCGATACCTGTTTCCAGTTCAACGAATACACCATAAGGAGTCAGGTTTTTCACTGTTCCTTTATGACGGCTGTCGATAGGATATTTGTTTTCGATCGTTTCCCATGGATCTTCTGTCAATTGCTTGATAGAAAGGCTCATTTTTCGCTCAGATTTATCAAGCGTCACTACTGAAGCCTGATACTCGTCGCCCATTTTGAAGAATTCTTTAGCATTGATAGGCTGAGACGACCAGGTAATTTCTGATACGTGAACCAAACCTTCAACACCTGGCATAATCTCAAGGAATGCGCCATAATCTTCGATATTTACAACTTTACCTGTTACAGAGCTACCTTCAACGATTTCGTCAGAAAGGTTATCCCATGGATGAGGAGTCAATTGTTTCAGACCAAGGCTGATACGTTTTTTCTCATCATCGAAATCCAATACAACAACGTTCAGTTTCTGACCGTTTGAAAGAACTTCGGTAGGATGAGTGATACGTCCCCAGCTGATGTCTGTGATATACAACAAACCATCTACGCCACCAAGATCGATAAATGCACCGAAATCGGTTACATTTTTCACGGTACCTTCAAGGATTTGTCCTTTTTCAAGCTGACCAATGATTACGCTGCGTTGAGCTTCCATATCGCTTTCAATAAGCGCTTTGTGAGACACAACTGCGTTACGGATTTGTTCGTTGATTTTCACAACTTTGAAATCCATTGTTTTGCCCACATACTGATCGTAATCCGTAACCGGTTTTACGTCAATCTGAGAACCTGGCAGGAAGGTTTCCAAACCATGAACATCCACAATAAGACCGCCTTTTGTTTTTGAGGTAATGTTACCTGTAACAATTTCGCCGGTTTTGTAGAATTCAACGATTTGCATCCAGCTGCGTGCAGCTCTTGCCATTTTGCGGCTAAGGTGAAGATGACCGTTACGATCTTCTTTCTCTACCACCATTACTTCGATTTCATCTCCGATTTTAACTTCCGGCATGTCGCGGAATTCGTTCAATGAAATCATACCATCAGATTTGAATCCGATGTTTACAATTACGTCAGTATTAGTTTTACCTACTACTGTACCGTTCATCACCGCAGACTCATCTATCGGTGTGAAAGTGTTGTCGTAAACCTCTGCGAATTTAACGCGGTCCTCTTTCGAGTACGAAGCTACGTTGCGTTTGTCAACGCTCCAATCAAAATCATCATGTGCTGATGCCTGAGACTGTACTTGTGGAATTGTGTTTTCTTCCAATTTTTGTTTCCTCCTTTTAAGTGAAATTTTGGACGGCGAAGGTAACACATTTATTTATTGTGGAAAAAAATAATTTTTTGTTTTTATAGGAAGATCTATACGAGCTATTTAATAACTCATTTTTGATGCAAAATACATAATGGTGACCACCGCAGTCAGTAGCAATTTTGTTTTTTCCGTTCATCTAAAAATCCCAGGTTTTGAAATGTAGTTGCCCCATCCCAGGTGAGTATTTCTCATGCTTAAATGACCTGGATGGTTCTCTCTGGTTAGGATATTAAATAACGCTAAATGTTAATAACAATATGCTATAAAATTATAATCATATCGTCAAACAAACGGAAATGCTAATTTAACCGCAATTGCATTTATCTGATTTGGTAATATATGGATTAGGGTAATAAGATAAATTTTATTTTAAGGAAATTTCAAAATTATGTTAAAATTCAAAATTTTTGTTTTAATTTCACAAATTAAATTAACGATTTAATTATTAAAATACTTAACACGATTACTGTACATATGGCTGTTTCACAATTTAAATACAAATTTAATCCAATAACTAAATGCAACATGTGTGATTCTCCGACCGGGGAACACAAAGTGTTGGGAGAAAGATTGAATAAATCTCAGGGGAAAAATCCACAAAATAAAACGGGTATTACAGTAGCAATTGCTAAATGTTCTAAATGTGGGCTTATCTATTCCAATCCTCAGCCGGTTCCATTTGATATTCAGGATCATTATGGTGTACCTCCCGAAGAATACTGGAAAGAAATCTATTTTGAAGTAGAAGAAAATTATTTCAGAACAGAAATTGAAACCTTAAAAAAGCTCATTGACTTTAAACCAGGAATGAAATCTCTGGATATTGGTGCAGGTATTGGTAAAGCAATGATAGCACTGGAAAAAGCCGGTTTCGATACCTATGGTTTCGAACCCTCTAAACAGTTTCACGAGCGCGCGATTTCCAGAATGAAAATCAAACCCGAAAAATTGAAATTGGGTATGGTAGAAGATATGGATTATCCAGAAAATGAATTTGATTTCATATCGTTTGGTGCTGTGCTGGAACATTTGTATGATCCTTCCGAATCTATTATTAAGGCATTGAAATGGGTAAAGCCAAATGGAATTATACATATAGAGGTGCCATCATCCGATTGGCTGATTAACAAAATGATTAACTTTTTCTATAAATTAAAGGGTACAAATTTTGTTGGAAATATCAGTCCGATGCACGAACCATTTCATTTGTATGAATTCGGGTTGAAATCAATGCAGGAACATGCAAGAGCCCATCATTACGAAATTGCACATCATGAGTATTATGTTTGTAATACATTCTTACCTAAAATCGCTGATTATTTCCTGAAACCATATATGAAGTGGACCAACACAGGCATGCAGCTTTGCGTATGGCTCAGAAAGAAGTAAGCATTTTTATTGCATTATATTTTAATTTATATAGTTTTAAAAGCAAATACTAATCTGATGAAAAAAGCACTACTTTTCCCCTTTACTGTTTTAGCGCTGAATTCAGCATTTGCCCAAATTACGATTACCGATGTAGACATGCCGGTTTCGGGCGATACTTTGCGCTACAGCTTCGCTAATATCACAGGCACTTCTTTTAGTGCAGCGGATAGTGGTGTGTCTAAAACATGGGATTTCAGCAGCCTTGTTTCAATCGGACAAAATGTAGACACATTCAAAAAAGCGTCTGCTGTCAACATTTCTTATGCGCTTACTATTTCACCAACAGCATACGGTTATAAAGTTGCAGATAGTTTCCCGGGTCTGAGCAGTGCTATACCGATTACAATTAATAACGTTTATACTTTCTTTAATAAGAAAACATCCCCGTCACGTTATGTGGCTGAGGGTTTTGCTGCGGTAATCAGTGGTATTCCAACTCCAGCCAACTACTCAGACGAGGATGAATGGTATTACTTTCCTTTAACTTATACCCGTACCGACAGTTCAACTTTTTCTTTAAAATTTTTTATTCCGTCTTTATTCAGCGTGAAACAAGCAGGCTATCGTAAAACAAGAGCAGATGGCTGGGGAACAATTAAAACACCTTATTTCACTACCCCGGTGAATTGTTTGCGTGTTCGTTCCGAAATTGTAGAAGTAGATTCCTTCGAAGTCACTACTATAAAAGTTGGTATCCCCAGAACAACTGTTGAATATAAATTTCTGGTAAATGGCGAACACTACCCTGCTGTTTGGGTGACTGCAACTAAAATTGGCAGCACAGAAACTGTCAGCAATATTCGTTATCGCGATAATTACAAAACAACCGGTGCGGTTATTACTACTGCCAAATCAGGTTTCCAATTTATCAAAGCCTATCCGAATCCTTTAGAAAATTCTGGTGTTTTAACTATTGCAATCCCACAAAGTTTTGGTCATTATGCAGTGGAAATTTTTGATATAAAAGGAAGACTTTTGCAACAATCTTTTGATTCGAATACAATCATTGTTTCAGATTTGGCTAAAGGTCAATACCTGTTGCGTGTGAGCAGCGGTGCAGAAACCGGAATTTCAGTCTTCACAAAATAAGTTGGTTTTTTGTGGCTTTTAATGAATTCACCGCACAACGAATCCGCGAAATATTGTTGGCGAAAGGCGCAAACTTTACTGAAAAGAAAATGTTCAGCGGTCTTTGCTTTATGGTAGAAGATAAAATGTGTTGTGGTACGCACATTGATAAAAAGACCGGTGAAGACGTATTGTTATGCCGGATAGGTGAAAGCATCTACGAACAGTCGCTCGAAAATCCGGATTGTATCCCGATGGAATTTACCGGTAAGGCCATGAAAGGCTTTGTTTATGTGACTGAAGACGGCATTAAAAAAAATAAACAATTAGACTACTGGTTACAGCTTTGCCTTGATTATAATCCGCTGGCTAAAAAAAGTAAGAAATAAAATCAGCAAAGACTATTCTGCGAAATACATTTGCCGTTCGAAAAATATAATGAGCCTCAAAGAAACCAATCCCGAAACCAATCTCGCCTACCATAAGACAGAGAATCTGCATATCGTTTTTTGGTTATTAAAAGATTTAGGTTGGTGTATGGGCTGGAAGCCCCTTGGTATTGCAATGGTTATTCCCACTCTGATTATTTCAATCGCTATTTCCTGGAGATCACGCACAGAAAAAAGCAGGCATTTCCATAATCTTGCTATTACGGCATGGATTACTGCCAACTCTTATTGGATGATTACCGAATTTTTCCATTTCGAAGAGATGAAAATGTGGGGTAATTTCACTTACAAACAACTTGCGTTAATTCCGTTTGTTACCGGTGTTTTATTATTGGCTTACTATTATTTATATTGGCAGAATGCCCATAAAAAAACAATAGAATAAGTTATTGCAATTTATCCTCCGGATAATAATGTTGATAAGCCTTTTCTATAAAACCATTTCCCAGATTTTCCAGATTGATTTCAGTAAATAATAACACGACAACATCTGTGTTATTTACCGAAGTTACCCAATCATAGGATTCAATTTTACCACCTCCATCCTGTCCGTTTTTCCGAAACCAGATAGAATCGAAATAATACCAGAATTCATAATCTTTATTGAATCCATGCGGGATATAATTATAATAGAAAGTCCAGAAAAAGCTATCTCCGATGTAAATGGAATTTATTCTTTCTGTGCCGGAATCTACCTGAAAGTGGTGTGCTGTATAGGTGAATTTTTCATAGGCAATCGGGTTCCATAAATTAATCCCTTTAGCAATGTCAATATCTATGGGGAGTGCGGTATCCGAAATATTATATTTGTCGAATACCAATCGTGGTAGTTTTTTACCGGTAGTCCTTTTCAGGTATTTTACCATACTATCCGCCGCAATCATAGCCCCATAGTGAGTCCAGTGAGTCCCTTGTTTCGAAAATAATAAATGCCTTGAAGTATCCCTCATTTTCAGGAAGTAAGCATTGAAGTCGATGCTGTTAATTTTCAGAGAATCTTCAATTCTGATACAGTCCTTATAAATTGATTTCGTTTGTGTGCATTTCAATAAATAGGGAAATTCATTCGGGTAAAACCATGCTTTTGAAGGTGCATGAATAAAAAGCAATTTTTTTCCTAATCCCGCCAACGTATCCTGTATTTTTTTGAGTTGCAGTAATTTTTTGCGGATACCATTGTCATTTTCATAATGCAATCCGCAATAGGCGTCTATATAAGCCTTCTCGTACAAAAAATTGTGCTGCCCGATCACCACTCCGTTAGCATGCACTTTTTTAAGAATATCAAAATCAAATTGATTGTTTAACTTAATAAGATAAGAACGCAGGCCCATATGATCGTTGAGATAATTTGACTTGCCTTCCTGGTAAGTTCCATCCCACCATCCTTTCATAGAAAAATTAGCAAATGGTGCATCAACAATGGCTCCGGATAAAGGTAGTTCCTGCACAAAATGAAATTTTTGCTGTGCCAATGGCATCATCAGGACCAACAATAAACCCCCGAACAGTATATTTTTGAATAGATTTTTCATAGGGTTTAAAATCTAAAGTAAATGAAAGGGTTAAATGTTTCGGTAGTAATATGCCCTGCAAGAAATATAAATAACAGGACAGTAAAACCTGACATAAGGAAATGCCCGGCCAGACTGTAATCTTTGAAATAGATACTGTCCTGAATCTTTCTTCCCAAAGCCGGTACTGTAAAAAATGAAAAAATAAAAGCAAGGGCGGTGATAACCCAAAAATCCTGCGATGGCTGCCATATTTCAGGATCCTTATGCCAGACAAACATTCGTTCCAGATATTGCAGGGATGGTTTCAGATATTCAAGCTTAAAGAAAACCCATCCCGTCAGCACAACAATAAAAGTATAGACAAAGGAGAATTTGCCGATTTTCGCAAGCCATTTCGACAGAAATAATCGTTCAATTACCAGAAAAAATCCGTGATAAGCTCCCCATACAATATATCCCCAGGCCGCCCCATGCCATAAGCCTGAAGCCAGAAACACAAGCCACAAATTGAGGTACAATCGCCATTGACTATTTACTCTGTTTCCGCCAAGTGGAATATAGAGGTAGTTTCGCATCCAGGCTCCCAGGGTAATATGCCACCTGCGCCAAAAATCGGTGATGGAGCCTGCTGTATAAGGGTTATTGAAATTCTCCGGAAAACGAAAGCCCATCATCAGAGCCAAACCGATTGCCATATCCGAGTAGCCGGAAAAATCGAAATAAATCTGGAAGGTATAAGCCAATGCACCAAGCCAGGCTGTATAGGTTCCCAACTGATCAATTTGGATATTGAAAATGGCATCTGAATAAGCACCGATACTATTCGCTATAATCACCTTTTTGGCCAGTCCGATAAAAAAACGGTAAAAGCCTTTTAAACGGTTATCCGCATTTTCGTGTGCTATATGATCATTTATCTGCGGAGCAAAATCACAATAACGAATAATGGGTCCTGCTATCAACTTCGGAAAAAGAATGATATACAACTGGTAATCCCAGAACTTTTTCAACGGCTTATGATGGCCCCGATACACATCAACCACATACGTTACCGTTTCGAATGTATAAAATGAAATGCCAATCGGAAGAATCAGTTCAACCCATTTTATCTGACCAACCCCGACATTACTTAATACAACATTGACTTGTTCAACAAAGAAATTACTGTATTTAAAATAAAAGAGCATACCGATATTTAAAGACAGGGAAATGACCAGCATAAGTTTTTTGGTCAACTTAGAGTCAGAAGCATCCATTTTTCTCACCAGGATAAAATCTATAATTGTAGTACCAAGAATTACAAAAATGAACTTTGGTGCTGCCCACGCATAGAAAAAAATACTGGCGGCTAAAATAAGAGGATTTTTTAATGGCTTGGGAACCAACCAATAGGCCAGTAAAAACAAGGGTAAGAAGTAACAAATAAAAACAATACTGCTAAATACCATTGTTGGTATGTTTTTTTAAAACTATTAAAGGGGCAAAGTAATTTAATATTTGTACTAAAGCCAAAGACTTCCTTATTTAATTTGCGTATTTCCCGTTTAAGGTGAAAAATAGATGCTCAATCTCCCCCCAAATTTCCCGCCTTGCTGCTATTTCATCCGTCACCTTTTTTCGATACCTTCGCCCACAATTAGAAATTTAATACAAAAATCAAATAGTTATCTTTTCTACAATGAAAAAACTCTTATTAGTAATTGGCGCAGCATTGATGATGCACACAGCCAAAGCCGATGAAGGAATGTGGATACCTTCTCTTATTGGTAAAAATTATGAGGAAATGAAACGCCTCGGACTGAAACTTACCAAAGAAGATTTGTACAGTATCAACAATGCCAGCCTCAAAGATGCTGTGGTTCAGTTTGGCGGTGGATGCACCGGTGAAATGATTTCTTCAAAAGGTTTGCTGCTAACCAATCACCACTGCGGATATGGTGCCATTGCTGCATTGAGCAGTGTTGAAAAAAACTATCTGGACAACGGATATTGGGCAAAAAGCCTGAGCGAAGAATTACCTGCCGAAGGAATTACTGCTTTGTTCCTGCAAAAAATTACCGATGTAACTGCCGAAATCAATGCCGCTGTTGGAAACGCAAAAGGTGATGAAGCAAGTAAATTAATCAGCGCTGCCATCAAAAAAATAGAAAAAGACGCCAGTAACGACGGTAAACTGGTTGCAAACGTAAAAGATTATTTTAATGGTAATCAATTCCTGTTGCTGACTTACAAAAGATACACTGACGTTCGTTTTGTAGCCGCTCCGCCAAAATCGCTTGGAAAATTTGGTGGCGATACCGACAATTGGATGTGGCCACGCCATACTTCCGATTTCTCTATCTTCCGTGTGTATGCAGATGCTAAAAATGAGCCTGCAAAATTTTCGAAAGATAACGTTCCTTACAAACCCAAAAAGCATTTGCCCGTTTCTATAAAAGGCAATCAGGAAAAAGATTTTGCTATGATTATGGGTTATCCAGGTCGCACCAATCGTTATGAAGTATCTTATGGTATAGATCTGGCATTGTCTGAATCAAACCCTGCCATTGTTGATATCCGCACCGAGCGTCTGGCTATTATGAAGAAACATATGGATGCCGACAAATCAGTCTACCTGAAACTGACTTCGCGCTATGCCGGTATTGCCAACTACTGGAAATATTATATCGGACAAACAGAACAGTTGAAACGCCTGAATGTTGTTGATCAAAAAACCAATGAAGAAAAAGCCTTTACCAACTGGTCAAAAGCAAAAGGACAAGGATATGACAACCTGATGAGCGATTACGCTTTGATGTATGCCGACTTCAAACCGTATGCAAAACATGCTGTTTACTACGGAGAGGCTTTCCGTGCTACAGCATTGTCACGCATTGCTTCAGCTGTTGAGCCTTTGGAAAAAGTGCTGAAAAACACCCCGGTTAAGGATTCGATCGACAAATATGTGAAAAATCTGAAAGCGGCTCGTGAAGCAAACATGAAAGATTATGACGAAGCTACTGATAAAGAAATTTTCGCTAAAATGACGGGGATGTATTATAACAATGTTCCAAAAGGTCAATTGCCGGATATTTATCAGAATGTCATCTTCCAGGGCTACAACAACGAAGGTCAGACGCAGACATTCAATGATTTTGCCAATCATGTTTATAGAAGAACTTTGTTGATAGACAGTGTGAAATTCAATGCTTTCTGCGATAATCCTACTGTTTCAGCCATCAATAATGATCCTTCGATGCAATATGCCATCAGCTTTGTCCGCAATTTTGAGAAATATTATCAGCCAAAAGTTGATGCCCTGAACAGACAAAAGAAAGACCTGAGCAAGCAATATGCTAAAGGCTTGATGACCATGAAAAAAGGTCAGTTGTTTTATCCTGATGCCAACTCTACCATGCGTATTTCATACGGACAGGTGCTGGCTTATCAACCACAGGATGCTGTTTTCTACAAACATTTTACCACATTGGATGGTATGATGAGCAAATACAAAGCCGGTGATGATGAGTTTGATTTGCCACAGGATCTGATTAAACTGTACAAAAAGAAAGATTATGGTATGTATGCTGATGCTGACGGTTCGCTGCACACCTGCTTTATTACCAACAATGACATCACAGGTGGTAATTCAGGCAGCCCTGTTATCAATGCAAAAGGCGAATTGATTGGTTGTGCATTGATAACAGGGCTGCCTGA
>DLGS01000089.1 GCA_002482815.1 Bacteroidetes bacterium UBA7688 | reverse complement strand
AGAGATTTTTAAGGCTTTGGAAAGCGACAAGCTGCACAGCGAAAAAGGTATTTTCTACAACGGGCAGGTATTTGATGCCTATGCCTTTGTTTCCGATATTATCCGAAGTGCCAAAATCTCTATTATCCTGCTTGATAATTACGTGGATGATACGGTGCTTACTTTGTTGGGTAAACGTAAAAACAATGTAACTGCTACAATCCTTACCAAAAGCATCAGCAATCAGCTACGGTTAGATTTACAACGCTACAATAGCCAATATCCTCCCGTAGATATTGAGGTTTTCTCCGATGCCCACGACCGATTTTTGATTATTGATAATGCAGAACTCTACCATATAGGGGCATCACTCAAAGACCTGGGCAAAAAATGGTTTGCCTTTTCGAGAATGGATATTGAAGTCGGCAGGATGCTTCAAATATTGAACAAGCCATAAAAGAAGCCCTCCGAAAATTCGGAGGGCTTCTTTGCTATTTTGACACTTAAAATACCCTTATCGTTTTTAAATTAGCTTTAGTAGTATTTCTTCTTTAGCCATAAACTTGCTCTTACTAATAATATCAGAACCGGAACTTCTACCAACGGTCCTATAACGCCTACAAACGCCTGTGGGGAATGAATACCGAAAACCGCTATTGCTACTGCTATTGCCAATTCAAAGTTGTTTCCTGTGGCTGTAAATGCGATTGAGGCGTTTTTGTCGTAAGGAACTTTTAGGGATTTATTGATAAAGAAGCTGACGAAAAACATCAGTACAAAATAGATGATTAACGGTATGGCTACTTTTACTACATCCATTGGCAACTCTAATATTTTATCTCCTTTTAAACTGAACATTAATACTATCGTAAACAGTAAAGCATATAATGTAATGGGCGATATTCGGGGTACAAATTTCCGGTTATACCATTCTATGCCTTTTGATTTTATCAATGCGTAACGGCTTATAAAACCTGCTAAGAAAGGAATACCTAAATATATCAATACGCTTTCGGCTACGTCTTTCATTGATACGCTTACATTGAAATTGGCTAATCCTAATTTGCTTGGTAATACGTTGATGAATAGCCAAACTAAGAAGCTATAAGAAAGTACCTGAAAGATACTGTTCAATGCAACCAACATAGCGGTATATTCTCTGTTTGCTTTAGCCAAATCGCTCCATACGATTACCATTGCGATACATCTTGCCAAACCTATCAGTATCAAGCCTGTCATATAATCGGGTTCATTGCGTAAAAACAAAAGGGCTAATCCGAACATCAGCACTGTACCGATAACCCAATTGAGCAATAAGGATATGCCGATTACTTTTTTATCCTTAAACGCTTGGGGCAATAATGAATAATCCACTTTTGCCAATGGTGGGTACATCATCAATATCAGACCTATTGCCAAAGGAACGTTTGTAGTGCCTACGGATAAAGCATTTGTAATTTTTGATATTCCCGGAAAGAAATATCCCAAACCTATACCTACTGCCATTGCAAGGAATATCCATAAGGTAAGGTAACGGTCAAGAAATTTTAGTTTTGGTTGCATTGGTTATTAACTGATTTTTGAAAAAACATAGAACATTTCCGTTGCTATCTGCAAACTTCTTTCTGCATATACCTTTGATTGCTCCGGTGTATTGTCCGATATTTTAGGGTCTTCAAATGTGACAGGTATTCTTTTTTCCGCACCTGCTATAAACGGACAGCCACCGTCTGCCTGCGAACAGGTCATAATGGCTGTGAATGCTGACACAGGATTGAAAGGGTTATCGTATTTTTTTGAAAATCCGATTATCGGCAAAGCATTATCGCTGTACTTTATGGCATATACAGGGTTATTGGTATCTGCTATTTTGAAAATATTAAATCCCTGTTCGGTCAATGTTTCTGCGACTTTGGGGAATAGTGCCGTTTCTTCTGTACCACCCGAATAACAATGTACGTTTGGAATATTAAAATGTGCGGACGCTACCTGTGCCCAAACCTGTGATAAATGGCTTCTTCGGGAATTGTGGGTACAAATGAAATTGATGTTAATATCGTGCCTGTCGTTTACTTTTTGCTGTACAAAATCTACTAACGGCTGTAATATCGTTTTACGTTCTTCGCTGATACTGTGAACGCCAATTTTGTTGTTAATGATTTCGATTAGTTTCTGATACATCATATTTTGTTTTAGTAATTAGCAACATCCCGAATTAGGTGTACAGCAAGCATTATTCAGGTCTGATAATTTTACTTTCTGTTTTTCGGCAGGAATACCGCAAGCATCTTGAGCTAAACAGGCGGTTTGTTTATTCTTCAGTATAAAATGATTTCCGTTAAAATCCAAATCAAATTTACCAATCGTTTCACTTTGGTATTCTACTTCTATTTCGGCATCTTCAATACCCAACTTTTCTTCGGATAGCTTAATGATGTTTAATAGCTTTGTTGGCTTTAATCGGTGTTCAAAATCGTTGGCATTCCATAATTGGAAATTGACAACTTTTTCGTTTCTAATTGTTCCGCCACAATCAATAAAATGTTTTGTAATAACACCTATCTCGGTAACGTGAAAGTGTTCGGGTACAAATATTCCGTTCTCTAATTGAAATTCAACATTATCCAATGCTGGTAAGATTTCTTTGATGTTTGATAGTTTCATTGTTTTTTTATTTAATTGTTATATTGCTTTATTGCGATTAATATGCTTAAAAAAAATGCTTAACAGCATTTATCAACCCCTACATTATCTATAAAGAAAGCATTGAGTTCCTTTTTAATCTGCTGCCAAACATTTTCATCAATACAGTAGCACACACTTGTCCCCTCTATATTGCCTTTGATGATACCAATGTTTTTAAGCTCTTTTAAATGTTGTGAAATCGTAGCCTGCGCCAATCCTAATTCTTCCACTAAGTCATTACAAATGCAAGCTTTCTGCTTGATGATGTATTGCAGGATAGCTATACGGGCAGGATGAGCCAGTGCCTTTAAAGTGGTTGCCAAGCTGTTTTGCTGTTCTGTAAATATTTCTGTTTTTGTTACGCCCATCTTATTTGTAATAATATATCGCAATATTACGATAAATATTTAAACCACAAAAGTAGTTTGTGAAAAAACATATAGCCAAGCACCAATTCTGTATAAATAATTAGTTCAATCTTCTATTGTAAATAGCCAAATCCTGCCTTTCAAAGCCA
>DLGS01000178.1 GCA_002482815.1 Bacteroidetes bacterium UBA7688 | reverse complement strand
ACCTGGATACTGCTGCAATCAACGGGGAGTATCAGCGTGCTCACCGCATTCATGAAGATTCTACGGATGTCGCCATTGAATTATGCTTCGATGTGCTGAAAAAATCACAGGCGATCAATTATTTGAAAGGACAGGGGGATGCCTACCTCACCCTTGGCGCCATCAGCAGACTCAATAACCGGCTGACAGAAAGTTACCGGTATTTTTACCAGGCATTGAAAATCAGACGGGAAATTGGCGACAGCAACCGTGTTACTGCCGTATACACCAATATTGCTTTCAATAAGCTGGAAGAAAGCAAATATGACTCCGCCATAGCACTCATACTATATGCCATAAAAATTACCGAAGCATTGCCCCAGCCCGATTATACCGTGCTGGGCAGTGAATACCTCTTGCTCTCCAATTTATGCGAAGAATACCTGGAACCAGAAGATGCCATGCGGTATGCCAAACGTAGTCTCGCAGCTTATATCAGAACCAATAATAGCGAACTCACCGGAAAAGCAGCCTATGCCTTAGGTAACCGGTTTCTGGCTCAGGGTGTACCAGACAGCGCATTGTTATACTACGACCAGGCCTATAATAATATACTGGCCTCGTCCCAAAGCCTCGATATGCTGGCTAATATCCTGACCAACAAAGGAATTATTTATACCAGGAGATATGATTTTGCCAGCGCAGATCAATTCTTCAATGAAGCAAAAACGGTACTAGATAGGTCAGGAGAATATGCCGACTATTTTTATTTATTCCTGAATATGGGCGAGCGGTTGGTGAAAGAAAACAAATGGCCCGAAGCATTGGTGATGCTGAAAAAGGCATTGCCGGAGGATGTCTCTGAATTGAGTTTCCTGGACCAACAGTACTTATTTGAAAACATGGCTGCCACTTACAATGCCTTACATATTCCGGATAGTGCCTATTATTACCAAAAACGCGCCTACGTGGCAAGTGACTCCATTTTTAATGAACGCAAACAAAAATTATTCACCCGGTTTCAGGCAGAGCGATATAAAACAGAATCCATTACCCAACAGGCAAAAGCACAAAAGCAATCCTTCAGAGCCCGCATTTTTTTTATTAGTTCCTCCCTGCTCCTGCTCCTCCTGGCGATGATTGTTTATGCCTATGTCCAGCGGAAACGAGCTTTCCTGCTTATCAACCGGCAACAGGAAGAACTCCATCAGCAACAGGTAGATGAACTCATTAAAAACAGCGAACTCAGTTACCTCAGCGCAGGCCTTGAAGGAAGAGAAACAGAACGGGAGCAAATAGCGCGGGAATTGCACGACCGCCTCGGCAGTGCTATTGTAACACTGATATGGCAATATGATGCTATTCTGGAAAACACCAGTACAAAATCCGGCAATCACCAGCCGATGATCAAACTCAACGAATCACTAAACCAACTTTATCAGGATATCAGAAGCCTGGGACACCAGTTGGGATCGGGCGTTTTACAAAGAGCAGGGCTGGTGCCCGTGCTGAGCGAACTTTGTCATAATATAGCCTCTGGTAAGCGAATGGAGGTCAGTTTCTCCCATTTCGGGCTCGATAACCGGCTGGACTTTTTCTGTGAAGTCAATATTCTCCGGATTATTCAGGAATTGATCAGTAATATCCTGAAATATGCACAAGCCAGTCAATTGCTGCTGCAAATCAACCGTATTGATGACAATGTAAATATCATGGTGGAAGATAATGGTCGCGGTTTCGACCCCAGAACAGCGCTAAACAGCACGAGTGCCGGACTAAGCAATATTGAAAGCCGCCTGAGAAGTATAAACGGCACCATCCAGTTTGAAACAAGGCCCGAAGGCGGCACCACCGTAATCCTGAACATTCCTATCCCTAAATCGGACACCAACTATGAGCCATCCCATTAAAATTATCATCGTTGATGACCATGAGATTGTTATTGACGGATTAAAAGCTATTCTCCACCCCGGCAGTACCCAACTTCACCGTACTGGGGAAGACACACTGGATGAAGCGCAACCCATCACCGTACTACCCTCCCCTTTTCATATTGTTGGTATTGCAGGAAGTGGCGAAGAACTTATCCAGTGGATTGCCAATGTCAGAGACGTGGATGTAGTGATTATGGATTACTATATGAGCGGAATGAATGGCCTTGATACCGCGCAGGCCGTCAAAGCACTTCGGCCTTCGGTCAAAATTATAATATTCTCCATGGAGGAATCGGAAGTGATTATCAATGAAGCGTTCGCCGCTCATATTGATGGATATGTCACCAAAGGAGAAGGCCGGCGGCGATTGATAGAGGCCATCCACCGGGTACAAAAAGGCGAAAGGGTTTTCCCTAACCTAAAACTTACCGCTGCACCATGGTTGCCCGAAAAACGTATAAAAACAGGACAGCAAATCCTGTCAAAAAGAGAAAAGGAAGTTGCCTGCCTGATTGTCAATGGCCATACCACCCAACAAATTGCGGATACGCTTAATATCGCCTTTAATACCGTAGAAGTGCACCGTAATAATATTTACCGCAAACTGGATATTAGCCGTCTCGCCGAACTGGTACGGATGGCGCTTGAAAATAAGTGGTGCTCATAGTGGAATTCCACTATTTAACGGCCTTTTACCACCTGTAAATTTGTATAACCGAAGATCAGGGACAAGTGCGCAATTCACCTGCCACGGTCGTTCGGGTATCACATACCATAAAAAACAACAGTGGAGCCCAGCCACCACTTTTCAAAAACGGGGCGTATCCGAAAAGCCATAAGAGTAGGATCTCAAAAATATTTAACCATGAATCTCATTCAAGAATTAACCGGCGCGGATTACGCACGTATGGCGCTGGAAATTACTACCCTCAGCGAAGAAAACGAGGAGGACGACCTGCTGGAATCCATAGGCAATGCCATGCACGACAGTGGTTATACCACCGCCACCGATGACAGCGAAGATCTCCTGCAACCCAAAATGTTTGACGGGTTGGAGAAAATTAACCTCGCCAAAGCAGTTGCATTTGTTGACGATACCAGGGCCCTCACCCGGGAAAAAGCACGGGGAGAAGGCAAAAAGTTCTGGAAACGGTTCAAAGAAAAATTGCGGATTGCCATTTGCAAAGATGCCGCTCTGGCAGACCTTATCAATGGCAAGGGCACCCTGAAACAATACCTCACTGTCGGCATTCCGCTGGTTGCTGCCGCATTAGGCATCGGCGTGATTAATCCGGTTTTACTGGCCATCATTGCCGCAACTTTTGCACTGATTTTGAAAGTAGGATTTGCGGCCTATTGTGAAGGGGTACCTGCGTAATAATAGATTCCGGCAAAACGACGCTGAACACTGGACGGAAACGTCCCCTTAAAAAACCAAATTGCAGTTCAAAGAGGCACGGGTAACCGTGCCTCTCCACTAATTTTCATATATATAATAAACAGGTATTAGATACCTCATAGAACTGGACGAATGGCACTCGAAAATTAATAGCATTTTTAGGTTGGGTTGAGTGATAAATTTGGGTGGGCAAAGTTGTATGATGAGCAAAAATGCTGCCAATTGAGCGTATTGCAGGTATGAAACGAAATACTTCATTCCAAAAACAATAACCCGGTTTTCTCCAACAGCCAAGGATGTTCTTTCTCAATAATACTTTTCCATGAAGTACGGGATGTTACGCGACTAAGCGCCTTTAGGCATGCCAGATCAAGAATCATACTTTCAAAAAAATCAATATCTTTTCTGTAGGCTGCTACCTTTTGAGCGCCAGTTATATTTTTAAACTGCTCTATTACCTTTCGTTGACTGGCAACCTGACATGAACTGATCAGGATAGTTGTGTCTTCAAATACATTTGGATAAATGCTAGCCAGATCCAGCAATTTAAGTTCGCCTTCCTCAAACCATATTGCCCCTTTATCCCCATGAAACGCCAGGTATAAAACATTAAAGGCGCTGCTTTTGCCAAACGATTTCAGGTAATGATGGAATTCCTGATGCGTAACTGCCGTTCGGTGCACAAAAGGAATATCTTCAACCTGGTTGAGTAATTGCAAACCTGGCAGCACAGAAAGTGTGCTATTTTTTGTGGCCTTTTCCCACTCCCCTTCTATGGAGAAAATTTTGATGCGTGAACTCATATTTTACTAAGGCGTTTTAATTCCCAAAAGCATTTGGCAGTAACCTGAATATCAATCGCAGCGTTGTGCGCATCTTCAAAATGCGCCTTGAAAAGTTTGTAGTGCAACTCCGATAATTTGGGCCATTTATAACCGTAATTACCCGGGATGGCACAAAAATCTGTCGTGGCGTTCATGGTACAGATTTTCCGTTTGGTATCCAGCAGATTAGGTTGACCATTTCGTAATAATTCAGCCCCAACAATTTTTTCATCAAAACTCATATTATGCGCTACCAAATGTGTGGCCTTCCCCAGTTGTTGAACAAACAATTCCAGTCCCTTTGAAAGCGGAATACCCTCTCGCAGCGCACGTTCGGTAGTAATCCCATGTATTGCAGTAGCCGCTGCTGCTACGGTGAACCCTTCTGGTTTGATAATATAATCGCCCTCAGCAATTTTATTACCTTGTGTATCATACAACAAATATGCTAACTGCACCAATCGGGGCCAGTTATTCAGGTCTGTAACCGGCGCTTTCCAGTTTAAAGGGAGACCAGTTGTTTCTGTATCAAAAAATAGGTACATGTCTAAATACTTTAGTTTGAAGTGAAGAACTTGGATTAAAGTGAAACGGGTTGTTTTTGGTTATCCCTCCCCCAAAACTGGTATCGGCAATTGAGTTTTTCCTTGTACACCTCAGTATTTAAAAACTTGTTGTACATGGAAAGTATGATGCCATTTTCAGGGTGGTTAATATTCATGGTCCATGCTCCAATAATATTTAAAAAATCTGGATTAGTTGCAGGTTTGAGCACAAACTGTTCATTACTAAAATTAATACCATGAATGGCATTGTCAATCTTTTGCAGCGATCTGGCCATGGCGAATATTGGAGACGGAAACCTTTGGTGCTGCGTTATTTCATGAATATCCGGAGGAATTGGATAAAAGGCAAGTAAACCAGTCCATTCGTCATTATTCTTGTAAACCTCAACAAGTCTGCTCTGGTAAATTAAGTATCCCGATTGATTGATCTCCAATTGCATGTTTCCGGGGTTCAGTGAGCCTAATATCCCCTGAAAATATTCCGCAACCCTCTTGGATTCTTTAAAATATTCAACCGGTAAAAACATAGCGTTCCAGACGGACATCATCAATTTGAACTGATTGAGATAACCAGTCCCCCCTAAAGTTTCTCCGTCCGGATGCAGCATAAAGTTTCTACGCCATCGGATCGAATGTCCAACATCTTTTAACTCCTTTTCATGCTCCGCCTCTGCCCAAATATCAATTAAAGTAAAAAGCGTTTTTCGACCTGGATCAATGCCCAATTGACGGCATCGCATTTTGACCGATAACTCAAAAAACCGTAAGAGTTTTACCAATGCCTCATCAATCAAAGGATAATGAAAATATGCACCTGCCAGAACATGCTCCGCAATGGAATATGCATCTACAATTTTCTCTGGCACCTTATTATGAAATCGCCCCTGCAGGACAAATTTCTCTACGTAAGTTTCGAAGTCATTTATTCCAAAAATTGACCATCGAGGGTCAGCGGATTGGTATTTAAGTCTACCTGGTTCAGATTTCATCATCATTTTTTGAGTAGAGATTTTTGATTCGATAATGAGACAAAATTAGAAAAGACGTATGCAACCAATGTGCACACTTCCTTCCTGCAAAATGTTAACGCATATTTATCTATTCCTCAGAAAATGTTTGCCCCTTTGGCTTACTAAAACTCTTAATCCATCGCCCAAAGGCAAACATGATATCATCAATTGCATAAAACAGTTCAGCAGGCGTACAATCCATTGATCCGGCATGCTTTTCTTTTACCCAATTAATGTAGTCCTTTATAATGTCACCATTGCGTGTTGCATGGAGCGGACCACTTTTAGCAATCTTCATTAATGTCACCATATCCAGGCTGTCTTTCTCCTGGACAGCCCTAAAAGCCCTGATCACATGCTGATCGATAATAGGGTTTTCGTCCGGCGCCGCCAAAAATTGTCCAAATTGATGAAAGGTAATTGCGGTGGGTGATGTGCTTCTCTCTAGATTTAATCCATTAATAACATGAGCAACTTTTAGCAGATCCCCATTTTTCCAAAGGACGGCGTAAAGGATTTTTTCAGTGACGGTACTCAGGTTGTTGATTTCAATTTTGGCAAGTTTGTCTTTTAAATCTTCATTTTTGAACAACCCAGCAATGGGGGGATACGTCTGATCACTTTTTTTAAATAAAGCAATGTGCTCGTTCCTTAATAACGCCTGCCAATCTTCGATACTTTTTGCAGTTTTAATGTGGGTAATAAAGCCTTTGACTTTTTCTAAATGATCCATGGTGTTTGGGTTGATTTTATTCATTATGAATTTTTCAATGACGCGAATTTGATTTAATACCTTACCTCAATCTCCACTTGAGCCTTCGTTGTCATCATCCGCTTGAGAGTCGACCAAGTTGTTCTCTTTAATCAAGTTGGTACCTTCGGCAGATAATATTTGTCGAATCTTATCCAACTTTTCTAGCAATACCCCATTTTCATTAGTAAGCCTTTCTACTTCATTTTGAAGTAGTTGTATTTCTGATTTTTCTTTTTCTGAAGGGTCATATTGGCGAAAATCCTCCCAATTATCATACTTGCATACTGCGTTTAGAAGCACTAATGCACTTATTATTCCACTCCGCCTATTTCCGAAATTACGAATTTGAAAAGATCCTAGCGGATCGATCACAGATAAGATGACAATCGATTTTGAGAAGCCATTACTAAAGCCTCCATGTGTTATCTTCAAATCGGAAAGTCGCCAACTATTCAATATGACTCCATCAATTTTGTATCCTTCAAAATTATAAAAATCAATATCATATGCATAGTTTTGGTATGGTCCATTTTCCCATTCTCCTTCCTTTTCAAGGAATATTACAAATGGGTTGGTCGACAAAGCTAAGTCCATTGACTCATGCTCAGTAAATTCCATGTCCTTATCTACTGCTACCCAAACAGTTTTCTTTACTTTATCCATAGTTTAATATGACAAATTAATTTTTTTAAACGAAAATTACTCCCAAAATGCTAATTGGAACCAGATTCTAACAACTTCTGCTCCAGCTCTTCAAAATAATCAAAAAATGCTATTGCCGCTTCCACAAACCTAGTCAAACCCTTAAAATCATACAAGGAACGTTCTGAATCATCATTTTTATCAGTGGCAATAACATCTCTGTTATGTGCTACCCAATTTCGGATAAGGCCAATATTTTTTTTATAATTCCAGTTAAAGTATTTCGTCTCAGATGACGTTACAAAACTAACCAAGAGCGATAAATAAAATGCATCAAACAGAGGAAATGCCTTTAGTTCTTCGGTCTTTGGCAAAGGAGGAGAATTTCTAAAGTTATTATCGTTCACCCATTTTAACAGCGTGCCCTGTGTTTCTTTTTTTGCCACTAAAAATCTACGCAAATTCCGTTCAAAATGAAAAACCAACTTATAAAACTCAAAAAACAAAAACTCATTATTATAATCAACAATATGGATAACACCCTTAATTATGCCATTTTCGACAACAAACAGGACATTATCCGGATTCCGCTCAAACTTTTGAAGCGTAGCCCGAGAAAATAATAAATCTGTAGGATTACAACTTGCCTCCGCATTCAATTTTCTTTTTATAAAATCGTCATTAACGATTTCATAATAGAATTTGCGTGAAACGTCTGGCAAATAAGAAATTCCCAGGTTTTTGCAAAACGATAAACATTCGGATTTCTTTTCCGGCTGATAAAACCGGAGATCCTTGATATAAATCCTGGAAATAGAAGCATATTTGATTAAGTCAACCATCTGATTAATTTAATTCATTTAATATTTAGCGTTCGATTCTTAGCCACACCTCTCCAGGCTGAACAGTCTTTTCCTCCACCATATAGGGAACAACCTTACCCTTTAAAATCCAATCCAGTAAATTATCGATAAATACGCATTTAGGTTGCCCGCCTTCCTCCATCACAAGACATATCTGTGTATTTTTAGTATAATTTAAAAAAAGTCGCCATTCATACTGGGTTAAGCAAAAAGGAGATACAACTATATTTACTGGTTTACAGATAACAAAATACTCCGGCCGGGTCTGATCTTCCAATACAATTTCAAAAACGGAATGATCTGTTATTCGTACCCTTTCACCATATCGCTTGTTCAGTAGGTTATGAATGTAGGCAACCTCGGCAGCGCTTAATTTTTTTAATTCTTCTTCTGCTGTTTTCTTTGCCATCGTGGATTTTATGGCTGCCATTTCAATGGATAAATTTTCCATCTGCACCAAAATATCATTAAAAAAGCGCGAGGTAATGGTAATACTGAATGGTGACCTTGTTTCCACATTTTCTTCATGCCAAATTACCGGATTAATATTCTGGGGCTCCGGTTGAATAGGTGATGCGGCCTCATCAATTTGATCTGGAGCAGGGTTTACTTCTGGAGTTTCGGGCGGAGCTTCCCAAACCTCATCTCCAGTTAAGTCCGTAACTGGTTTAATCTGCTCAGAAGGCTGATGATCATCAGCCTCTACTATTGATTCTACGGGTGTGGGTACCGGTTCAGTTGCTGTTGGAATATTTGCATCTTGAATATGATGGCCATTTTCATCCTGTGTAGGCTTATTGGTTGGGGTTACAGGATGTAAATCAGAGCCAGTTTCGTCGCCATGAATCTTTTCTAATCCATTGGGAAACACCGGAGTCTTAATTGCATTAATAAAAGGAGTAATTGATTCTTTTACTTCTTCCGGTTGGATTGGTGTTCCATTAGTCAATGGAATATTGCTTACAGAGCCTTTAGTTGCAATACTGATTGCATTTGCTTTTTCTAGTGCTACTTTGTCCAGGCCGAGACCGATAATATGTATTTGACAATGGAAACCCTCCTTTCCTGCTTCTGCTATTGCATTTTCGTAATTTATTCCATCCTGTATCGTTTCTTCGCCATCAGTCACCAGTACAATTCTCTTTTCAAATGCAGGATATTCTTTTAAATCGTTGACAGCATCTCTAATGGCGGCAGAAATTGGAGTGCCTCCACTTGGGTTTATAATTCCTGAAATTTTTTGAGTTAATTCTGTTCTGTTAGTTAAACTCAGCGGATGTATTGGAAGTATCAATGTTTCCCTACTTTCTTCGACAATTGTGAACGTTTTTACGCCGATCATAAATGAAAAATTTAATTCAGCAAGTACCTCTTCCATGAGTAATTTTTTAGCAAAATCCATTTTGCCATTATCTTTCATACTTCCAGAGTGATCGACCAGTATTAATGTTACTGTTTGCATATTGTTTCGTCAGGTGTTTTTTTTTAAAAGTGATGCAAAAATGATAAGGACCTGTGCAGCCAAACCGCACAAGTCCTTATA
>DLGS01000061.1 GCA_002482815.1 Bacteroidetes bacterium UBA7688 | reverse complement strand
CAGACAACAGTATTTCCGGGCGATTTTAATTATAAAAAAGCAAATCTGCATCTAAACGTTAATCATGAATCTGAAAATAAAAAATTCAGGATCAATATTTCGGCAGGATATACAATGCAAAATAATAACCAGCCCAGACTGGATCTGATGCGCGAAGCTGTAAATATGTCGCCAAATGCCCCAAAACTATACAATGCGGATGGCACTTTGAATTGGGAAAACAACACCTTCAATAACCCGCTTAGAAATCTCGAAGGAAAGTATAAAGCCACTACCAATGATCTAATCACTAGTGCTATGTTGTCCTACCAATTAGCAGACAACTTACAGCTAAAATCCAGTTTTGGTTATACCCACTTAGACAATTCAGAAACTACCGCCAATCCATCCACCAGATACAATCCGTCCTTTGGTCTGGGACCTGAATTCTCCACGCTTATTGCCAGTGGAGCAGATCGTAAATCATGGATTATAGAACCTCAGCTAAATTGGAATACAACCATTGGAAAAGGAAAACTTGATGTACTGGCGGGAGGCACTTTTCAATCCCAGCAGAGTAATCAACTGGTACAATATGCATCTGGATTTTCTAGCAACAGCCTGATTTATAATCTTGCTTCAGCATCGAATATTTTTACCATGGTAAGTGAAGAATCGCAGTATAAATATCAGGCATTTTTTGGACGGGTAAACTACAACTGGCAGGAAAAGTATATTGTGAACGTTACAGGAAGAAGAGACGGTTCGAGCCGTTTTGGTCCAGGAGATCAATTTGCAACTTTTGGGGCAGTTGGGATAGCATGGCTATTCGCCAAAGAAACCCTATTTAAAAGCAGCTCTTTTTTAAGTTTTGGAAAATTAAGGGCAAGTTATGGAATTACAGGTAATGACCAAATTGGCGATTACCAGTATTTGGATACGTATGCTTCGACAGGAATTAATTACGGGGGAACAATCGGACTACAGCCAACAAGACTATTCAACCCTGACTTTGGTTGGGAAACAAACAGAAAATTTGAAGTAGCACTCGAAACAGGTTTTTTTAGTGACCGTATATTTCTAACTGCTGCTTGGTACAATAACAAGTCCTCCAATCAACTAACGGGAATACCGTTGCCTGGAAGTACAGGTTTTTCAAGTATGCAAGCCAATCTTGACGCAACTGTACAGAACAGAGGAATAGAACTGACCCTGCGTACGGTGAACTTCCAAAGAAAAGATTTTAATTGGAGTACTAATATCAACTTCACAATAGCGCAAAACAAACTTTTGGAATTTCCCAATTTAGAGAGTTCCACCTATGCCAACCAATATGTAATTGGACAATCTCTTAATATTCAGAAAGTCTATCATTATACAGGTGTTGACCCGCAAACAGGAATTTACACCTACGAGGATGTAAACGGTGATGGGCAATTATCGGGTATACAAGATAAAAAAACGATAAAAGATTTCAGCCCCGAGTATTACGGCGGATTGCAAAACACGCTCAAATACAAACGCTGGCAGCTGGATTTTCTATTCCAGTTTGTAAAACAAATCAACTATAATGAGTCTATTTATTTTGGGGTTCCGGGTTCTGCGAGTAATCAGCCTGCAGCTGTGGTGAACCGTTGGCAAAACGCTGGAGACAGTAAGCCTTATCCAATTTATACCGACGGGACCAACAGTGCTGCTGTCGATGCCTATTACAAATACTTTGAAAGTGATGGTGCAATCAGCGATGCTTCTTTTGTACGGCTGAAAAACATTTCGCTTTCTTATGAATTACCCTTGCAGGACTTACAATGCAGGATATTTTTTGAAGGGCAAAATGTGCTGACGTTCACAAAATTTGATGGTGCGGACCCTGAGTTCAAATCTTCGGGCTATTTGCCTCCACTAAAAATTCTTTCTATTGGGATGCAGTTTAGTTTTTAATTTAAATATAGAAACATGAAAAATTTCATTATAAATAATGCGTATGCTAGAAATTCCGGCAATGCCATAATCGGGAAATCTCTTTTTTGGAAATCCTGTCTGATTCTGCTAGTCCTAATGATAAATGCTTGTGATGATTTTGTTGAAGTCGACTTGCCTAATTCGCAGCTAACGGCAGATGCTGTCTTTGAAGAAAAAGCGACAGCGAATGCAGCTATGACCGATATCTATTCTAAAATCAGAGATGCAGGCCTGCTTACAGGTTCAACCGCAGGATTATCCTTTTTACTTGGAAATTATACAGATGAACTTGATTTTTACGGTGATGCCCAAAATGGCACCACTGCGTTTTTTAACAATTCCTTAATTGCATCCAATATAGAGGTAAAGGCATTATGGGACAGCAGCTACAATCAGATTTATGCAGCTAACGCTGTTATTGAGGGTGTGCAGGCATCCTCCTCTTTGTCCGCTTCTGACAAAAATCAATTAAAAGGCGAAGCACTCTTTACAAGGGCACTTCTTCATTTTTATCTCACCAATCTATTTGGTGCAGTTCCGTATATCACCACTACCAATTATGAACTAAACAGACGTGCCGAAAAAGTACCTCAAAATACTATCTATAGCAATGTAAAAACAGATTTAGAGCAGGCAATTCAGCTTTTACCGGAAAATTATATCTCTGCAGACCGTGTACGACCTAATAAATATGCAGCACATGCTTTGCTGGCAAGAGTTGATTTGTATGCAGGGCTCTGGGATGAAGCCTCAAATGCGGCATCGGCAGTATTGAATAATTCTGGGATGTATATGGACGAAACGGATCTTGATAAAATTTTCCTTAAAGAAAGTACAACCACAATCTGGCAGCTTGCTCCGGGTTTTAGCGGCGGAAATACTCTGGAAAGTGTAACGTTTAATTTTACCAGCGGACCACCTGCATTGTCGGGATTAACCACCGATTTCATGTCAGCATTTTCCCCGAATGACCTTAGAAAAACACATTGGACAAAAGCAGTTACAGATGGTACAACCACTTGGTATCATCCTTATAAATATAAATATTCTGATACTGATTCCTCAAAAGAGTATTCTATTGTCTTTCGTCTGGGAGAAATGTATCTCATACGGGCTGAAGCACGTGCAAATTCGGGTGATTTGACAGGTGCTAAAGAAGATCTCAACAAAATAAGGAACACAGCTGGACTTCTGGATACAGATGCCATTTCACAAACTGAAATCCTTGATGCCATATTACAGGAAAGACAATTGGAACTATTTACTGAATTTGGCCACCGCTTTTTTGACCTAAAACGATTTGGTAAAATTCAGTCCGTTTTATCCAAGAAAGCTGGCTGGGATGCTCATGATATTTTGTTTCCAATTCCGGAAGTAGAAATCAGCCTGAACCCAAATTTACTGCCACAAAATTCAGGATATTAATGAATACTATAATTTACATCTGCAAAATAATTTGGATTAGTATTATTTTGTTTTTGACGACCTGTTCGGTAAACGGACAGGTCAAAAAAACAAAGCAACTGATCCCGGCAGATTATGCGTTGTGGAGTACACTTAATGCAGAGGGAATCTCAGATCAGGGAACTTGGGCTAGCTATTCTCTTTCCTATGAATCAGGACTCGACACTCTTTTTGTTCAAAATACAGTTACTGCTCAGAAATTCATTATTGCAAAAGGCTATGACGGAAAATTCATAGATGAAAAATGGTTTGGGTGTATGGTAAAGGAAAATCAATTTCAATTACTAAATTTAATTACAGGCAAAGTAGAGAAGTATGAGGATGTACATGGATTTTCATTTACAAATAACAACAAATACGTTATACTTTTTAGTAATGAACCAGACGGAAAAACGAAAATTATAATCCGTGATCTTAGTGGGAATAGTATCGAATCTATTAGTAATGTAACGTCTTACAATCTGAGTCCTAATGGGAATTCGTTGGTTTATTGTACTTCTCGAAATAATGAAAATGCAGTTGGTCTGTATGAATTTACAAAACAAACAGCCAAAACAATAATTATAAAAAGTACCGAAAGAGAATTTGAAAATATAATTTGGCAGATCAAAGGCAATTCTATTGCCTTTGTAAGCCTTTTAATAACGGCAAAACCTTTTACTGCTGATACTGTTTTGTATTACAAAATCGAGAATGGAAAGCTTTTTCAATATGATACAACCATTGAAAAAAGCTGGTCGCAGGATAAAATTTTGGACGCTAATTATACGTCCTCACTTCGTATTTCCGATGATGGGCAACAGGTATTTTTTAATATTAAAAACAAACCGGATAAAAACAACATCAAAAATGATTTGGATGTACAGGTTTGGAATGCAGCTGACAGCGATCTCTTTACTCTGCGCAACGATTATGGAAGTGCTAAGGATAATCCGAGGCTTGTTTGCTGGAAACCGCAAAACAATGATTTTTTAGCAATTGCAGATAACAAGCATTCTGCTGTAATACTCACTACAAATCAACAGTTTGCACTAGTATATAATCCGGATGCCAATAAGCCAAGTTTTAAACAAGAAGCCGATAGGGATTATTATTTATTGGATTTAAAGACCAATGAAAAAACATTGTTTTTAAAACAGCAATCGGCAAGTACAGGAAATCTATATTTTTCTCCCACTGGTAAATATATTGTGTATTTCAGGGAACGGAATTGGTGGATGTACTCTTTTGAAGCGAAGCTTCATAACAACTTAACATTACATACAAATGTTCCTTTTTACGACAGTTCCAATGACATACCCGAAGAGCCTAATCCATATGGTTATGTAGGATTCACAGCAAATGATGAATCTGTACTTCTTTACGACCAGTTTGATATTTGGCAGTTTAATCTGAGGGATAAAAGTTCAAAAAGACTAACCCTCGGCAGAGATAAGGATCAGATTTTCAGACTTGAAGATATGGATAACGGCAANNGGCAATATGGATAATCTTGTCTACAAGGATAAAGCAATCAATATTCGAGATTCCGTATTGTTGAAAACGCAGTCAATTGATAACAGCGAGTCGGGATATTTCAAACTAAATGGAAAACAACAATTACAATTGATAGCGTACGAGTCAAAATTAATTAATTCCCTTTATAAAGCAAAAGCAGGCAATTCTTATATCTATGTGCAACAAGATTTTAATGAACCGCCGTCGCTTATGATCAAAAAAGGTAATGCACTGCCGATGGTTATTTATAAAAGTAATCCTCAACACGACTATTATCACTGGGGAGATTCTCAACTCATAGCCTACAAAAATTCCAAAGGAGTAATCTTAAAAGGCGTATTGTTTTATCCTTTCAATTATAATCCAAGACAGCAATACCCAATGATTGTAAGTATATATCAAAGGCAGACAAAAGCTCTTCACTCCTATGTCAATCCAAGTCTTCTTAATGGTTCTGCATTTAATGTAACCTATTATACAAGTTTAGGATACTTTGTTTTGTTGCCTGATATTATTTATGAGTTAGGAAACCTTGGTTACTCGGCTTCAGATTGCGTGATTGCTGCCACCAAAACAATAATTGAAACGGGACTCGTTGATAAAACAAAAATAGGACTCATCGGTCATTCCTTCGGAGGTTACGAATCCAATTTCATCATTACCCAAACCGGATTGTTTGCCGCGGCAGTCGCAGGTTCAGGTGTATCAGATTTTACCAGCGGTTATTTATCCATGAACCGCGAAGGTAAAAACTCCAACAGCTGGCGCTACGAATACCAGCAACTGCGTATGGGAAAATCACTTTTCGAAGATTATAAAAGCTATCAAAATAATTCTCCTGTCAATTGGGTATCCAATGTTACAACGCCATTATTATCCTATAGTGGAACGGAAGATAAAAATGTTAATCCCGATCAGACTATGGAATTTTATCTGGCACTTCGACGCCTCAAAAAAGAGCACATTATGTTACTTTATCCTAAAGAAGGTCACACCATGCAAGGGTATGAGAATCAAATTGATCTCACACATAAAATTTCAGAATGGTTTGGATATTATTTAAAGGGGGAGAAAAAACCGGATTGGTTTGAACCTAAATAAGGTATCAATAAAAAGAACAATGCAGTTCCAGCGTATAGCTTGAACTGCATTGTATTTTAAGATTAATTTATATGGTTAACTATGTCTAGTTAGGGGATTTTGTACAAAGGCACATCACAAACGTTGACATTTGGATTTGCTTTACCGAACAATTGACTGCCGCCCGATGTACAAATATTAGCATTGAAAACAGTACTACACTGCTGTTGAGCGTGACATGGGTCAGCTTGTGACAGATATCTATAGCCCTGCACATTGGCAAGTGCTTTCGTACTGCTCATTGAGGTAGTGACAAAAGCCCCACCAACACCTAGAACCACAACTGCCGCCGGCACCATGATTCCTTTTAAAAAATTTCTTTTCATAATAAAAAATATTAAATCATTATGACCTACTCTTTTTTACAGGTTTTCGATCTTAACCCTGATATCGCGCGATATATCTTTAATCATTTTTGATTTTCCTTTGTTTGTTTACAGGATCACTTTGCATTAGATGTTTCCTGAGCTTGTAGCATACTATTTTTTTACCTATTAATGCATACAGATTCTTATTTACCACGTACATAGCTCTTAATTTATTTTTACCAATATCATAGATTGGAAAACTGGAACGATAGGAACTGTTTGTCAGATCATATACATCTATAATACTGGCTCTTTTCCAAATGTCTTCCGACTCGTATAAACCCGGCAAAGCAGAATTGACATACAATAAATTTCCTTCCACTGCACTCAGTTTATTGACAATAAGCGGCGGTTTAGAAAAAGTTTTCATTGTACTGTTTTTCAGCTTTGCTAATTTGATCTGAGCATGACTTACAGTATCAATAGTATTGCCTCTATAATCCAAATTAAGTTCCGGATCAGAAACAATGTATTGGTTCCGATAGAGATACACATACACAATTTTATGAAGTTCTTTATTAAAATGGAAGCTGCCGTCCGTGTCGAATATGCCATCAAACTGTTTCTGCAGGAACAATGGTGCATATTTTACTTTTGTAGTATCGGATAAATTTAAAGTCCCCATCAGGCTTTCTCCTCGTTTGGGCTTCATAAAACGAATGGCCATATTCACAGAATCCATTGGCTCTAAGTGTGAAAAATAATAACCGCTGTTTATTCGCAAAGAAGCTGTCCAATTTTTAATGTTTCCTTTGAATATATAAGGAACGATGCCTTCAAAGACATAGAAATTCTGATCTAGTATTCTTATCTGCGGCGAACGAAATGCCAGATTCTGTTGCTTTAATTCGATCTGGTGATTTTTTCTGATTTTTAAAGTCGAGTCCAGTTCTAATATCTGTAATGGCGCGGTGTAATTACCCAGATAAATTTTACCATTACTGCTTCCTGCAAAATAATAGGAATTGTAAGTTAAGTCGGTTTGATGTATTTCCTGGGCAGTATGCTGTGGAAATCGTCTTATAAACTTGTTTTTATAATGAATCATTTGTTCTGAGAGCGTAAAGAACAAAATCATAATACCTATACCCAAGGCAGTACAAATCAACAGCAGTACAATTTTTAATTTGCATCTCATGATTTCCAGTTTTGTTGATTATTAATACTTTTCTTCATGGGAGTATATGCAATAGCAATTATTGCTAAAATGATAAAACAAGCATTAAAAATAAGATGTTGATTCCATGTCATTTTCTCCAATATTCCACCGCAGGAGCACGGCACAAAAGCACTATAATTCAGAATGATATAAATGTAAGCGGTAAACATTGTCATGAGGAGATAGGAAACATAAAGACCTGCTAATCTAATACGCCTTATTAGTAATGCAATTGCTATAATAATTTCTAAAACAGGTATAGTTATGGAAATCCAGCCAGCAACAGCACTTAATAAGGGTGACTGACCTAATTGTATTGTGAAATTTTCAAAATCAAATAATTTACTTATAGCTGCGTATATAAAAAGCAGGGCATATGTTACGCAAATTATCTCAACTATCGTGTTTTTGAAAGATACTGATGTTTTCATGTTTTGTCTTTTAAACTTCCAGTGGTGCATAATTGACAGTGTCATTACGGCATATCTAACTACCAATTATTACATGGTCTTACTAATTAATCCACTTTATAAGTATTTTAAAAGAGCCAAATTAGAACAATACTGACGAAGAATTGTTATTAAAAACGATCCAAAATTTATAAAAAACGATCCATTTTGCTTTTTTACGGTGCGCCTCCAGGATATGTTGGTATGGGCAGGAGGGTTGCTAGTCAATAAAATACGGCAAAAGCCCTACTCCATTGTGTTATCAATGAAATTGAAAAATCCCACCCTTCTGTTTTAGATGTATTTCTTCAAATTATGGATGAAGGAAAACTACATGATCGACTTGGGAAAGAAGGCGATTTCTCAAATACTATCATTCTTTTTACCTAATATTGGTGCTGATCATATTGTAAAACATTTAATAATGGTCAAATTCCAACTTCGTCATCGCTCATGGAAATTATGGGTAATTATTTCAGGCGCGAATTATTATCTCAAAAAAGCCATAAATATAAAGTGCTTTGAGTCTTGTCGCAGAATCGTGGCGCAAGGTATTTTTTGAAAATAGAAATCCAACAAAATCAAGACCTACCGAACTTAGGCTCGAAACTTTTACACTTATTCCCTTTTATAATTATAATATATATTACCCGCTCGATTATTGTTTAGTAATGGTATGCGGTGTTTTTCCACATATTTTAATCTGTAAAACAACCTTTATCGGAGGCTTTTTCCCTTCAGCGACAGCGAACAATATGCAGTCATTTTCTGGCCACTTTGATTTTACACCATTAAATTATTTATAATGCGTATTATAAAAATGAATATAGCGCAACACAATACCAAATACTAATATAGCGCAGATTAAAACAATTGCAAAAATCCGTAGAAAATCCTTTGCTGTTAATTTTTTCCTGACTTTTGTTTTTTGCTTGTTTTTTTGTTTACTATTCCTAGCTGTTTTTCTCATGTAAATTTCCCCGTATTACTGTTCTTTTTTCTTTTTTATTGCCATAGCGGCTTTGTTACTGCATAAAATGCTTCATCCTTTCACTAGAGAGTGAAAATTTTATTTCAAGTTTTGTATTTCCAAAAATTCTTGAAATACTTTGTTAAGCTATGATTATATTTTTTTTAGGTGCTGAAAAAGACAAGTTGTCCCCTCCCGTAGTTAAAATTTCTGCAAAGCCCCTTTGATAAGGCTTTGCAGAATTATATCTAAAAATTCATTATCACTTTTACACTTATATTCCTTCCCATATTGAAAACCCCAATCCTTCCGGTGGCCGGGTTCTCTGCGGCATACTTGAGCCTGCTTAAATGATTTTGGTACGCTTTATCCGCCAGGTTCTCCCCGCTGATATAAAGAGAGAGAAAACTGCCCCTGCTAAATGCTTTGATATTGGTTCCCACACCCGCACTAAGCAGCGTATATCCCGATGTTGGGGTTTCTGTTTGGTAAGCGCTGAAAATTTTATCCTGTTTAAAGAAGCAGTCTATACCAAATTTGATATATCCGTTAGAGAATGTTGTATTGACCTGCTTTAATTCCGCCTTGATTTCTCCCCTGTATCTCGGGGCAGGAATAGAAGGCAGGTATTTGGAGCTTTCAGGCTGATTGCGCTGCGTTGCCTGAACATAGGAAAAAGAATTTTCCAAATGCAGCCATTCAAAAGGGTGCGGATGTATATCCAGGTAAACCTCTCCTCCCACTAAGGTTACATTACCTGAGGTATACTCAAAAGCCGGAGCAGGATCTGCGGGATCAGGAATTATTTCAGAACCATCGTCCCCTACCATTTTTTCCAGATAAATGTAGTTTCCAATAAAGTTTACAAATGGGGTAAATTCCAAAGTTATATGCCTGGAGCTGAAAAAATAGGCCATGTCAATCTGATGACTAATTTCTGATTTCAGATCAGGTTTTCCGATTATATAACGAAAAGTTCCCTCGTGCCTTCCGTTGGAGGA